>JAZNIA010000160.1:0-2052 GCA_045577195.1 Congzhengia sp. | reverse complement strand
GCCCGAGGGCTTGATGCTGTATGAAATCCAATACGAAGACAGAAAGGCTGGGGAACAAAAATGAATCATTCGGTCATAAAGAAAATATTGATTGCAGTTATGATTGTTGCGGGCATTTTAGTAGTACTGTTTGTCGCGCGGGAGGTTGCAATCCGGTTTTTCGGATATAAGCCGCCTGCTATTTCCTCCAGCCAGAGAAAGGATGCAAAGGCTGTGGAAATTACATTAGACCCTGAGGAGCAGTTTCACCACGCGGTGACTGACAAATACATCTATTTTGTCCGAACAGACCGTGTTTCTATTGCAGATGCAAATGGAAAAAGCAAAGCAGAGTTTGAAATTATCGCAACAGAACCGGTTGTGCGCACAAAGGGAAAATATGTGATTGTGGGCGATGTGGGGGGCAAAAAAGCGTATCTTTTTGAAGGTGCAGAGCTTAAAAACACCATTGAAACAACGGGCGCGATTGTGGATGCATCCGTGAACGCTTCGGGATACACCGTTTTGGTCATTGAGGGAGATATGCATAAGCGCGATGTTATGGTGTATGACGGCAAGGGAAAAGAGCAGTTTGAGTGGAACTCAGGCAGCTTGTTTGTGCTCAATGCCTGCGTTGCAGATAATAACAAAAACGTAATTATCTCTACCATGGATACATCAAACGGTATGATGAAGTCGGTACTGGCATTTTATAATATGTCCGGCACTGATGCGATTGCAACCGAATCATATGAAAACGAACTAATTGCATCGCTCGCCATCGGCGGAAACTATGTATTTTGCGTGGGAGACTCGAAGACAGTAGTATATCGTGTTTCCGGCGAAAAATGCGGAGAAATTTCTTATGGCGGCAGAACACTGATTACATACCGCTCTGACAATGACCGTATTGCGATGGCGTTTGCAGAGTCTGCGCTTAGTGGAAAACGGTATGATATTGAAACGTACAATGCGTCCGGTTCGCTGTATGGCACCTATGAACTGGATCACAAGATTGACTACATAGATTTTTCGCAAAATACCCTTGCCATTAGTCGTGAAAGATTAATCAACGTGGTTGATGCAGTTGGTCGGGAGAAAAAACTGGTTGATCCGGGTGTTGATCTTTTGGATGTACATTTTATTGGAGGCGTGTCTCAGGCAGTTGGATTTACGGCAAAGGGCGCATTCATTTTCAGTGTCACATAAATTTTCCGTTGAAAGGAAGAGATAAAGATGAGTCTTATCGATATTGCGTTGTTTGTGATTGTTGGGTTGTCCGTTCTGCTCGGCTGGAAACGCGGACTTATCAAAACCTTGACCGGACTGGTTTCTCTGGCACTGTCTTTGGTGCTGGCAATGACCCTGCACGCACCGGTTTCACAATATTTAAAAGACACTTCGCTTCATGGTGTAATCAAAGAGAGTGTAGCGTCTGTTTTGTCTGTGCCGGAGGAGGAAACGGTGCAAGCTTCGGATTACGGTGTGCACGAACTGAATCTGCCGCGGGACTTTGTGGATGGCATACAAAAAAACATTGATGCAGCATCTGGAAACATTTCAGACGCGGTGGGAAACACCGTTGCAGACACAGCAATTGACATTTTAAGTATGCTTGTAATCTTTTTTGCGGCAAAACTTATTCTGCATCTTGTAACGTTGCTCGCAGGCTTTTTACATAAGCTGCCGGTAATCGGTTTTGGGGATAGCTTGCTAGGCGGTGTATTCGGACTTTTGCGCGGTATGTTGATTATATATCTATTGCTGGCAATTCTTACTTTTGTGGCATCTGTTTCACCTGAAAATGTACTCGTGCAAGGAGTAACGGAATCAGACATTGCAAAGTTGATGTACCACCACAACATGATTTTAGATTTTATTTTTTAAAGAAACAAAATTCCCGTTTGACAATAGAGAATTTTAGGACTATAATATACTTTAGAAACTTTTTTTGGAGGCAGAAACATGGAAATTAAAATTGTGAAAACAACCAACCCGAAAGCAAAGCCGGACGTAGGCAGCTTGGGCTTCGGAAAACATTTTACGGATCATATGTTCGTCATGGAGTATCAT
>JAZNIA010000159.1:0-7551 GCA_045577195.1 Congzhengia sp. | reverse complement strand
TGATAGACCGATGTCAGTGAGCAGTGCTTTTACGTTATCGTCCTTCATGGAATACCGCTGAGAAAGATAGCGCATCGATGCTGCCATTTCGCCGTCAGGACCACCATACTGACTGATAATGAAGTTTGCAAGCTTTGTATTTGTATTTTTAATTTTTATCGGAAACTGCAGTTTTTTTTCATATTGCCACATATATTTTTACCTCCTTACATTTCCCAGGGCCAGGGTGAGCAAACCCAATCCCAGTTGTCCTGGGAGCGGTTTTCCGCTGCGGTAAGCGGACCGAACTGTTCGTTATAATACGCTTTCAATTCCCGGGAGGCGTCTGCGTATTTATGATAAAGGGCGAGCGCTTTTTGATTTTTGGGGTGCGTATCCAAAAAGAGCACCATTTCGTTGAGGGCAAAGTCTGCTTCCATGATTTTGCGCATAAGTGCTTCTCGGTTTTTCATGTTTGCGTTCATCGACAGCACTCTCCTTTCCGGTTGCCGCAGGCAGCCTTATCATATACGCCGTAGGGCAAATAAAGTTCGGGGAACAGTGTGCCGCGCATTAAAGCTTCGTCACATTCAAAGACCTGCTTTAATTCTTGCGGCGGAACATAGGCATAACCTACGTTTAATTCCTTGGATTCATACATATAAGCCATTCCTTTCTGACAAATTTATGGTTACAATTCCAATATATGTGTTATTTCTTAAATTGTTCATTGAATTCGACAAATGTGATTGCACACTATTGCACACTTTTTTGTGGTAGAGTAATAATCGAACCGGTTCTAAAGAAAAAGTTGCAGGGAGGTTTTATGGCAAGGACAGGGAAAAAATGCAGGCTGGCTGATTGCCTGAAAGAGATTCTGATTCTTCCCGTGCAGGAGGAAGAGGATAGAGCGTATCTTAAGGAGTTAGGAATCCGAAAAAATCATGCGGACAACCAGATGCTCATTATGGCGCGTCTTGCAGAACGAGCTGCAAAGGGTGATATTTCCGCGGTGCGTGAAATCCGTTCTGTTATGCAGGAGACGGAGGGACACGACAGTGGTTTGATCCATGAAATTATCGAGGCGGTGAGAAACGTTGGATAACGGCGTAACGTTCTCAAAAAAACAGGCAGATGTGATTTCTTTATTAAAACACAACAATTTAAAAAGAATCAATCTTTTAGAGGGTTCTGTTCGTTCGGGAAAAACGTGGATTTCGCTGGTGGTTTGGGCAATGTGGGTGGCAACCATGCCTGAGGACGGAACGTATCTCATGACGGCAAAAACGTTGACTGCACTGGAGCGTAACAACTTAAATCTTTTGGCGTCTTTGGTGGGAAACCACAACTTTACCTTTTCGGTTGCGTCCAAAAAGGCGACGCTTTTTGGCAGGACTGTCTATTTAGAGGGTGCAAGTGATGCCAGAGCAGAAAACAAAATTCGCGGCTTGACACTGACCGGCGCTTATTGCGATGAGCTGACGCTTTTCGATGAGGACTTTTTCGTAATGCTTTTGTCGAGACTCTCTGAGCCGGGGGCAAAGCTTTTTGCCACCACAAACCCGGACAGTCCCGGACACTGGCTGATGGTTAATTACATAAAAAGAGCCGAGGAGCGGGGACTGGATTTTCTGCGGGTCAAGTTTTTGATTGACGACAATCCCTTCCTGACGGAGAGTTATGTCAAAAGCTTAAAACAAGAGTACACGGGCGTGTTTTATGAGCGTTTTATCCGCGGCGAATGGTGCGCAGCGGAGGGTGTGGTGTATCCCGAATATGCAGATAATCCGGATGCGTTTTTCATCCAAAAGCCGCCTGAGGATATTTCCTTTGCTACGGTTGGCGTAGATTTTGGCGGTAATCAATCGGCACACGCTTTTGTTTGTCTGGGATTTACGAAAGGGTTTCAAAAGCTTGTGGTGTTAGACGAGTTTTACCTAAAGGAGCAAATCAGCCCGGAGCGCTTAGAGCGCGAGTTTATTCAGTTTGTAAACAAGCAAAAGGCGCGTTATGCTTTAGCGGAATGCTTTTGTGACAGCGCGGAAACAACGCTGATTTGTGGCCTCAAGAGTGCTTGCCAAAGAGAAAAAGTGGCGGTGGATGTAAGGCGCGCGCTGAAAACGAAAATTATAGACCGCATCCGGTTTATAAACAGTTTAATTGCGCAAAAGCGTTTTTTTGTGATGGAGCATTGTCATCATGTCTCAGAAGCACTGCAAAATGCCGTATGGGATGAAACGGAGCTAGACGACGTGCGTTTAGATGACGGTTCTGTGAACATCGACTCGCTGGACGCTTTAGAGTATGCCGCCGAGCGCTATATCAAAGAAATGATTCGTGTATCTGCGATTGCTTTGACAGCCCCGGATGAAAACGAACGCAGTATGCGAAAGAAAGGAAATGAAACATGATAAAAGAGCTGTTGAAAAAAATGGGATATTCGCCGATTGGAGATGGTTTGATGATGCCCGTCTCTCTCTGGAAGTCATGGTACGAGGGAAAGGTGGACGCGTTTCATGAATACCGTCAGTATAACGGAAAACGCGTTTTACGCAGAACAAGGAAATCCCTGTGCATGGCAAAAAAGGTGTGTGAGGATTGGGCAGATCTGATTTTCAATGAAAAGGTGGACATTCTTGCAAAAAATCAGGACGTCCAGGATACAATCGAAACCGTGTTTTCCCAAAACGATTTCCGCGTTTTGGCAAACCGACTGATTGAACAGGCGTTTGCATTGGGTACGGCGGCGTTTGTAGAGCACAAAACGAGCGAGGGTATTGTGATTGATTACGTCAACGCAGACATGATATATCCGCTCAGTTTTGTAGGCGGAAAGATTACGGAATGCGCCTTTGCAAGCAAAATGCAGATTTACGGAGAAATGCATATTTATTTAAACATTCATGTTTTAGAAAACGGAAACTACGTAATCAAAAATATGCTCATCAATGAAAGGACGCAAAAAAAAGTGCCGTTGCCAAACGGCGTTAGCGAGTGTTTCTACACAAACAGTCCGATTCCGTTGTTTCAGATGATCACGCCGAACATTGCAAACAATCTGTGCTTAGAAAGCCCGATGGGAATTTCAGTTTTTGCAAACGCCATTGACATTTTAGAGGGAATTGATTTGGTGTTTGACAGTTACCAAAACGAGTACCGTCTTGGGAAAAAGCGTATTGTTGTTCCGTTGTCCATGGCAAAAATTGAAATGGAGCAGCAGGGCGATATTCTTCCCGTGTTTGATGACAACGATACAGAATTTTATGCGTTTTCCGGCGCGGACCCAGATGATTTCTCCATTCGCGAGATTAACATGGATTTGCGTGCAGATGCCCACGAGGTCGGACTTCAAAGAGCCATCGACCTTCTTACGGAAAGTTGCGGATTCGGCTCGGGAAAATACAATTACAAATCTGGTAATTTAAAAACTGCCACGCAGATTGTTTCCGAACAGTCAGACATGTATCGTAATTTAAAGAAGCATGAGCTGGTGGCGGAACGTGCAATTCGCGAGCTTGTACGCGCAGTGTTATTTTTATCCGGCAAAAATCCCGATGCGGAAATTGCAGTAAACTTTGATGACTCAATCATTGAAGATTCAGAGACGGTTGCAAACCGCGCACTCTTGGAAAAGCAAAACAATATCATTGATGCGGCAGAGTACTTATGCCGCGTGTATAAGCTGCCCCGCAACATTGCGGAGCAAAAGATAAAAGAAATGTCTTTGGAAACAGAGGCAATCCCTCCAAAAGAGGATTAACATAAACGTTTTTGCAACGTAAAAGCAAAAAACTCGGGTTCGCAGCCCGTAAACAAAGCGTAGAGAGGAAAAGAACATGAAACGAGAATTTTTAACGGGCGAGCTGGGCTTGTCCAAGGAAATGACAGACAAAATTATGGCGGAGTATGGTGCATCGGTTAATAATTTGCGCCAGCAAATGACAAAGGCGCAAGAGGAGAACATCCGCCTTTCAGAGCTGCTTTCAAGTGGCAGAGAGGAAACAGCACAAAGGGAAGAGCTTATTGAGAGAATTACTGCTCTAAGCGAGGAAAACAGCGCGCTTCTTTTAAAACAGGAGGAGCTAAAGACGGCAGTTTCGGACATAAAACGAAACAGTGCCATTTCCCTTGCCCTTTCCCGTGCGGGAGCAAAGAACCTAAAAGCAGCAGAAGCGCTGTTGGACAAGTCTGCTATTTCAGAGACAGAAGAGGGCATGCAGGGGCTTAGTGAGCAGATAGAAAAAATGAAGCAGGATTGCGCCTATCTGTTCTATGACGGATTTTCCGGTTCGGGAATGCGACACACGCCTGCTGCTGAGACACAAGACGGCTTTACGCGGTTTGCGAGAGCCGGCGCAAAACTAAACTAAAAAGAAAGAGGTAATATTTTATGGCAAACAGTATTACATTAGCAGAAAAATTTCTTCCGGTCATTGACGATATTTATAAAAACCAGTCCGTGACACAGATTTTAGACAACGACACACAGGTAAACTTTATTGGTGCAAACAAGGTGCAGATTTTAAAAACCTCCACCACAGGTTTGGGTGATTATTCCAGAACCGATGGCTATCCCAAGGGCGATGTAACCGCGGTATGGGAGTCCATGACCTTAGACATTGAGCGCGGAAAAGAGCTTGCCATCGACCGCATGGACGACGAGGAAACACTGGGTATGGCATTTGGTGCAGTAACAGGAAGCTTTATGCGCGAATGGGTGGTACCGGAAATTGACGCGTACCGTTTCTCAAAATATGCGCAAAGCGCAGGCTTAACAGCAGAAGATGAAGCGCTTACCGCTGAAAACATCTTAGCTGCCATTGACAACGCGAAAAAGCAGATGGATGCGCAGGAAATTCCGGAAGAGGGCAGAATCCTCTTTGTAAATTCCGATTTGCAGATGCTTTTAAACCAGTCTGTTTCCCGCCAGTATGGCAGTGATGCTGCTGTAAATACCATCATGGGCAGCTACAACGGTATGCAGGTGGTTTACGTGCCTACTGCAAGATTTGCAACAAAAATTGATTTGGCAGACGGCACATCCGGCTGCGGTTTTACAAAATCTGCAGATGCAAAAGACATCAACTTTATGCTCGTATATCCCGGTTCTGTTCTGCAGGTGCAAAAGTTTGCAATGCCCAAAATATTTACACCTGACGAAAACCAGGACAAGGATATGTGGAAATTCCAGTTCAGACTCTATCACGATTGTTTTGTTTATGACAACAAGGCAAACGGCATCTATGTGAGCACAAAGGCGTAAGAAGGTGAGCATTCTTGGACTTTATTGATTATAGCTTCTATAAGGATACCTTTTGCGGTCTTTTAGATGAAGAAACCTTTTGTCGTGTGTATCCGAAAGCCAATGCTTATCTTCGCGGTGCAACCCGCGGCAGAATTAAAACGGCTGATACCGATGTTTGCTTTGCGCTTTGTGAGCTTTGCGATGTGTTTGCAGAAGAGAGCGAAAGGCGCGGTGTATCTGCAGAAAACTGTGATGGTTACAGCGTAAATTACACCGAAGAGGACGCAAATGATGAGGCGTGGGAAATCGTACGTCTGTATTTTGAACCGAAGGGGCTTTTATACGGAGGTGCGTAAATGAAATCGTATCAGACTGTTTATGTGTACCGTTATGACGCGAAAAAAGAGGCATGGAGCAAACAGAAAATAGACCGCGTTCTTGTATCGGGAACCATGCATGCCTGCGCGCTGGGTGACGTACCGAAAAGAGATGCACATCTAACGCTACGCGTCATGTCGGACAAGCATTTTGATGTGCTGCCCGAAGATGTTCTTGCATTTTCGGAAGGCATAGGAGATGCGCCGCCTGATGCGCATGCTGTTGTCGTTTCTGTCACGGAAAACCATCGCGGCGGAAAACGCGTTTGTCACACAAAAATTGTGTGTAGATAGGAGGCGACTATGCTGGATTATATCATAAACTATTTAAAGTTTTGCCCTTATCTTGCGGATTTTACCTTAAATGTGGATTATCTCGGAAAAGACGTATGCAGCGCGGCAATTTCCGGTGCGTCTAAAGTCGAAGTTTTACGCAAATACACAGACGGAGACGCCATGAAAAAAAGAACATATGCGCTTTTGCTTCGCCTGCCTTACGGCATCGATAAGGCGGAAAATCAAAAACGGCGTACGCTTTTAGAAAATATCGAGAAGTGGTTTCGGGAAAACAATGCCAAAGGCATTCTGCCTGAGCTACAGGAGCCTGATATTGCGGTTTCTGTCTCCTGTGAGGAACGTGAAACAAAGGATAAGGTTACGGCAACAGACTGTGTGTTAAATCTTAGTGTGAGCATTGTGTATTATAGCGTGGGATAATCACATAAAAAGCACAATGAAAAATATGAACAGAAAGGAAGAATGATTGATGTTAGGAAAACTGGTAAACAGACATGAAAAAATTGCTTATTACGGCGTAATGGCTGAAGATGGCACTGTGACATACCACAGAATGAGCGGTTTTACAAAAATGGACACGGACAAAAATCCTGTGGAGTATTCGCGCCGTTATGTGGACGAAAGCTTTGAACAGACCGATGTGGTGGCATTTAGTCCTTCGATTGCGTTCACATTCGACCGCTATAGCGGAAATCCCGTTCATGACGATATTGTGTCGATTGCTGACCGTGAGCTTTTAGGCACAGATGCAGTGCGCTCCATTGTCATTGCAGACCTTTCCGCAAAAACGGACGAAGGCTTCAGCGCGGTAAAACGCGACTTTTCCGTGGTTGTAGATGCAGAGGGCGATGCAACAGATGCTTATACATTGAGCGGCTCTTTCCGCACAAAGGGCGAAAAGGTGTTTGGCACCGCGGTTTTATCCGATGATGTGCAGACGCTGACCTTTACAGAAGATGAAACACTTTAATATTTTGACCGACAGCTTACCTGAAACCGTCAAAATTTTTGATACACAATATCGAGTCCATACATCCTATCGGAACTGGATTTCCATTATAAAGCTGCTTTCTGACGAGACGTCAGATGATGCAAAGAAAATTGCTGAGGCGTTATCTCTTTGCTACAAAGATACACTTCCGCCCAATATTGTTTCATCCTATTTGGGACTTTTGACCTTTTTAAACCGGGGCACAGATTTTTCTGTGTCCCGTGCGGGCGGGGAGGAGCCTTTGTTTTCCTTTGAAGCGGATGCAGATGTGATTTATGCTGCGTTTTATGCAAAATACGGCATAGATCTTACCAAGACAGATTTGCACTGGTACGCCTTTTGTGCGCTTTTTCGTTCTCTGTCGGAGGAAAACAGTTTTCAAACGCTGATCAAAATCAGAAGTTTTGACGAAAAAGGGATCAAAGACCCCAAAAAACGCAGAAAAATGGCGGCTTTAAAAGAAACATTTTCGCTTCAAAAGAAAAGCGGGGTTGAAATAGATGTGGCAGATAAGCTGTCGGGACTGTTTTAAGAAGGAGGAAAGAATATGGCAATGAAATTGACGGACTTTCCGATGGATTTTGACCCGGAGCAGTATAAAAAAGATGCCGAGAAAATCGGTGAAGAGGTTGGCGCTGCGCTGGGAAATGGCATGGTAAACG
>JAZNIA010000158.1:0-4095 GCA_045577195.1 Congzhengia sp. | reverse complement strand
CCGGCGGTCCGCAGCGTGTGTTCCATGACCCGGGCATGCGTTGCACTGCGGAACATCAGCATGATTTCAGAGGGCGGTTCTCCGCGGCGCAGTTTGGAACGGATATCTTTTAAAATAAAATCCGCTTCATCAAAATCGGTTTCTTTTGGAGGCTCGTTTGGAGCCTCCAAACAATTATTTGTAAAATTGCTATTATTTATTTCTCTATTCTCTGGCTATATACAATTTACGGGTCGCTGACTGTTGGCAACGGTGCTCGTATTGGAGTTGTTGGAGAATGAAGCGGCACGCGCCAAAGGTACTTCATAAAAATCATAGCGATTAGGACTGCGTTCTACAAGATAGCCTTTTGTAATCAGCACTCTTATTTGGTCTCGTGCTGTGCTGCGGGGCATTCCAACAGCTTGATAAACAGCCTCCGGTGAGAATGCCATTTCGTAATTGTCCGCATTGGCAGCAAAATATAAGTATAGCAAAAATGCGTGTGGGCGCAGGTCGCAGGCGGCAAGTTGCCAATTTTCGTTCTTAATACCGAGAAAGTCTGACTTTGCCGGTTCTCTGTGAATGGTAACGCACTTTTGATTAGGGTAGGTTACTTTCGGCATACTTTACCTCCCGTACCCCCGAGGCTTTCGATTGCCTGCTTGATTGTTTCGATTTCGTTGACAATATCCGATGCATCCATTGTGATAGAAATCCGCTGTATGACCTTTTCGGCAAGACGGTCAAGTTCCTCATTAGTCAAAAGCTGTTGCATTCTCATTTCTTTTTGGAATGCATAACGAAATGCTGCGTCAAAGGCTTTGTTGCCGGTGTCGATTAATTGCAGGAATATATCCTACTGTTTCATTGGTTTTTCTCCTTTCGGAATTTGATATTTGAAAGTTTAGATTATCTCTTACTTTCTATATATATTTTATCAAAAAATATTATAAAAATCAAAGCGGGGCGCTATAATGTGCAGCTTTAAGATCGAAAGTGGGGCGGGATATGTTTCGGGAAATTAGAAAACAGAATTGAAAAGACGCGCCTTGCCTGGGTTGCGTAATTTCCAATTGCAATAATATTTTGCCGTCACCGTTGCGTTTTGGTTTGTTTCTATTGAAAACATTATGAAACACATTGAAAACGATACGTTTCGCGTCGTTATGAGCGAATAACACAATGATTTTGGTCGTTTCGATAAAAAACGATACGATTTTTGTTTATTTTGCAAGAAATTACAGAAAATGTTAGAAAAACGCTTGCGTATATATATATATATATAATTGTTTGTGCGGAAAGTTCGGATTTCTCCGAATGCCGCACATCTTTATTTTTGGAGGAAAGAATTATGCGTATTATTTTGGACACCACAAAGAAAACCATTACTGTGCCTTGGAACTATGCTGCCAAGCTGGAAGAACTGAATAAGATTATCAAACAAGGCGGCGGCACAAAAAAGTATGAGTTCAAAACCTATCTTACTGAAATGTGGGATGAGTGTATGAGCGACACTGATGCGCATTTGGTTGTTGCACAGAAGCCTAAAAAGCCCGAAAAGGACGAAAAATAATATGGGCGCACCAATAGTTAGTCCGGCGGAGATCATTGAGATGCAACGGCTCTACCGGGAATTGGGGACATATGCGGCGGTTGCGCGTAAAATGGGGCGCGGCGCATCTACTGTGTCAAAATATGTGCAAATGAATGATGTTCCTCGCAACATCCGTATTGCTGTTGAGAACTTAATACAAACTGCTAAAGATAATGGAGGTAGCATATAATGAATCGAGTGATTAGTAATATTTTTGATAACATTGGTGATACAATTAAAAAAATTGCGAAAGTTTTGTTTTGCATTTGCTTAATCTGTGGTATCATTTCCCTCGCAATTGGTCTCGTTGGCTATGTGAGTGCTATTCTTGATAGTGTTGATTTCGACATGTCGTGGAATCACGATACGTTTAGTGAAGCTTTGGAATCAACTATTGAGGATGTACTTAATTTGAATGTAACTGGTATAACTGAAATATGGCAGCAGAATTTATATATGTGGGGAGTAATTCCGTTGAATATTGGTTTTAGTGCAGTTTTGGGTGCTGTTGCAATGATTGTATTGTATGCATTGGGTGAACTTGTTTGTTCTAGCCGAGACACAAAAAAATACATTGCAGAATTGGTTAACAAAGGAAAAGAAGGATAACAATTAAGGGGCGGGAGTAATCCCGCTCCTTTTTGCTATGTGTTCGCAAGAGCACACCTTTACAAACACACGAAATCGCCCTGCTTTTTGTGTTCGCAATATATAAAAATAAATTTGCAAACATATTCGCAAAATGCTTGACATTTACGAACACTTGTGATATAATACGAACAGATAAAACAAAGGGGGATGCGAATATGGATAGCCGCACCTATTATTACGCAAGAGTATCAAGTAAAGAACAGAACTTGGACAGACAGATTGCTGCATTCAAGGCTCTTGGAGCAACAGACCGCGAAATCATTACAGACAAAGAAAGCGGCAAGGATTTGGAGCGGGCGGGGTATCAAGCCCTCAAAAATGCAATGCTGCGGCGGGGCGATACATTGATTGTCAAATCGCTTGACCGCCTCAGCCGAAACAAGGCGGACATTCACAACGAACTACGATATTTCAAAGACAACGGCATCCGCCTCAAAGTGATCGATCTTCCCACAACAATGATGGACTTACCGGAAGGGCAAGAGTGGGTGTTCGACATGGTCAATAACATTTTGATTGAGGTCTTGGGAACAATCGCAGAGCAGGAGCGCGAAACAATCCGCAAGCGGCAAGCCGAGGGGATCGAGGCGGCAAAGGCGAACGGAAAGAAACTAGGCAGACCGGCATTGACATTCCCTGCAAACTGGGATAAGGTTTATGCCTCTTGGAAAGCCGGTGAGATCACCGCAAAGACCGCAATGGAAATGACCGACACAAAACGCACAAGTTTCTACAAGTTGGTTGGAATGACGGAAGAAGAATAAAATAGCCACGGTGAGGTTGTTATTACCCCCCGACGCATCATATTGGAGGTATAAGAAATGTGTTTTGATTGGTTAGAATGTGTGTGGTTTTTTCTCACAAGAGTTGGTGATTTCTTGAAATTAGCATGGAACTGGTTTGTAAGTATGGTTCCAACCATTGATGCTATTGGAATTTCTCTTGTTACCTATTACACTTTCAGATTGACAGTTTTCCCCAAAAAGTTGAAATTCATTAATATTAAACGCAGCGCAAGCGCATTTGGGGGCGACTCGGTGGAAATAACACTTGAGAATCGTTCCCTGTGCCCTGCTGTCATTCAGTCAGTTGATATGATTGTAGGAACGCATAGAATAGAACTGTCCAAAGAGGAGTGCATTATTGAAGGCTTTAAAACGGCGAAAATTTGTATGGAGCCTTATTCTTGTATCGTATCGGGCAATGGAATTGTTAAAATTGATAGTACTTCTCTGGCAAAGATGTTGTTGTTGGTTAGGACAACGCGGGGAGTCCAGCGCATCAGATATGCGAATATTTCGCGATTTGCATGGTGGCTTATTCGGAAAAGAGATGAAAAATACGAACGCACAACTATTATTAGAAATTACTGCAATGATGATGTTGTTGCATTACAAGTAAAGTATGCACTTTCGTATATCGATAGTGCGGGAGAATGCCATACGGTGTTGATTCACAAATCTGGACATATGGACAAGACCTTGTTCGGATATAATGGTTTACCTAACGCGGTTATGAAGAATGAGGCGACATTGAAAGCACACTTTGATGCGGAATTCAATAAGCATAATATGAAGTATAATCTTATACCCATCAAACATCCATTTGGCGAAGAAGAAAATATTGCGCCTTGACATAACGATTATTATGGGTTATTGTATGAAAGCACTAGAAAATCTGTAATTACAAACTAGTGTGTTAATAATCAAAAATCTACCTATGAATTTGCAAAACTGCTTGGGGCAGTTTGGATAATGCACTAGCCGGGGGAGGGCGCAAGCCCTCACCATTCAGGTTCTAGTGTTCACTGCGGACGTGCGGGTTCAAGTCCCGCCTCGCGCACCATAAAAACAATGGATACCCAGACG
>JAZNIA010000157.1:0-8411 GCA_045577195.1 Congzhengia sp. | reverse complement strand
TGCTCACGAATGCTATTAAAATCCGTGTAAACAGGGTAGCCTGCATCACCTGCGGCAACGTCTACACCGCACACAATCTCAGCGTCCGTTGTTTCTGAGACAATCGAAGAAATTGCTTTTCCCATGCGACCCATGCAGCCGCTTAATATAATGCGTGTCATACCGAAACACTCCTTTAAGAAATCAAGCCGCAGCCAATCATCGCTTTTTTCAGACGATTTAGGTTGCCCTCGTCCATTTCGCATAAGGGGAGACGGAGACAGCCGGCGTCAAAGCCCATCAGGTTCATTGCTGTCTTGACCGGAATGGGGTTCACTTCGCTAAACAGCGCGTGAATCAGTTCTAAGTAGTCAAGCTGCAGCTTGCGGCTTCCTGCAATATCCCCGTCAAAGAACTTCTGACAAAGATCATGGGTTTCTTTGGGGGCGATGTTAGAAAGCACGGAAATTACGCCCTTGCCGCCTAAAGACAGCAGAGGAACAATCATATCATCGTTTCCGGAATAAACGTCTAAGTCCGGACACTCGTGTACCAAATCTGTCAAGTAATCAATCGCACCGCTTGCCTCTTTGATGGCAACAATCTGGTCAGCCTTTGCAAGCTCTTTTAAGGTCGCAATCTGATACTGCATGCCGGTTCTGCCCGGAATGTTGTACAGGATAATCGGAAGAGAGGTCTTTTCCATCACCTTGTCATAGTGCATCATAAGACCCTTCTGGGTGCATTTGTTATAGTAGGGGGTGGAAATCAACAGACCATCTGCACCTAATTTTTCTGCTTCCTGGCTCAGCTCTGTGCAGTGCGCAGTGTCGTTACTGCCGGTTCCGGCAATAATCGGAACTCTGCCGGCAGATTTTTTGACAGCATATTCAATTACACTTAAATGCTCTTTGTCCGGCATGGTTGCCGCTTCGCCTGTTGTTCCGCAGATAATCAGCGCATCAATGCTGTTTTCAATCTGAAATTCAATGATATTTCCGAGCGCGTCAAAATTTACGCCGTCTTCTGTAAAGGGTGTAATCAGCGCGGTACCCGCACCGGTAAATAAGGTTTTCTTGCTCATGCAAATCGTTCCTTTCTGATTTAAAGCTCGCCGTTTGCTTCCATTTCGATAAACTTCTGAGCAATCTGGATTGCGTTTGTTGCAGCGCCCTTTCTGATGTTATCCGCAACAACCCAGAGATTTACACCGTTTTCCACGCTGTCATCTCTTCTGATGCGGCCAACAAAGGTTTCGTTTTTACCGACGCAGGTGCAAGCCATGGGATATACACAGTTTTCAATATCATCCTCAACAATCAGACCCGGAGCAGCTTCGAGACAAGCTCTGAGCTCAGCCAGATCAAAGGGCTTCTCAAGTTCTACATTGATGGACTCACTGTGGCAGTCAAACACGGGCACGCGAACGGTGGTTGCCGTGATTTTCATATCGGGGTCGCCCAGAATTTTTCTGGTTTCGTTCACCATTTTCATTTCTTCTTTTGTATAGCCGTTGGGAAGAAATACATCAATCTGCGGCAGGCAGTTGGAGAAAATGGGGTAATTGAATTTTTGTGGAGCTTCTCCCTTGATGCCGTTGGTCAAATCGTTGTATCCGCCCATACCTGCGCCGGAAACAGCCTGGTAGGTGGAGTAAACGATACGTTTAATGCCGTATTTTAATTGCAGGGGACGCAGTGCAACCATTGCCTGAATGGTAGAGCAGTTGGGGTTTGCGATGATGCCCTTGTGCTTTTTAATATCTTCTGCGTTTACTTCAGGTACAACCAGCGGAACCTCGGGGTCCATACGCCATGCACTGGAATTGTCAATTACGAGACAACCCTTAGATGCTGCGATGGGTGCAAACTTTTCGCTGGTGGAACCACCTGCGGAAAAGAGAGCAATGTCAATTCCATCAAAGGAATCTTCGGTCAGCTCCTGTACTTCGTATTCTTTTCCTTTTAATGTAAGCTTTGTGCCTGCGCTGCGGCTGGAAGCCAAAAGCGTGTAGCTCTCAGCGGGGAGATCAATTTCCTCCAGCACCTTTAAAAAGGTTCTTCCAACCATACCGGTTGCGCCGACAATGGCGATGTTATACTTTTTCATGTAAATAAAACCTCCTGAAACGAAAAATATACATATTACATAAGAAAAGCCAAACCTCAGATAGAAGTCCGGCAATATCGACATTAAATAAAAATTCAATGCGGATAGCACTCCGCCGGTTTTTCCGGCGACAGTTGCATGGCTGTTAACCATACACCCAAAAACGGAATCGCGAATAAAAACCGCTTTTTCGGCATTTTTTCCTTTCACCGCAAATTCACTGAATCATTCGCGTTCTCCCTTGGGTTACTGATAAAAAATGCGCCTCTATCTTCATATTTAATACTACCATTATTTTAAAGTGTTGTCAACCGCATTTTAAATAAATTATGAAATATTTGCAAAAATCTCTTGCGAAATCGGGCAATTCCATGTATAATTATATAGAAACATCAATGTTTAAGTTGATCAATTTGAAAGGAGATAACAATATGAACGGTGAAGCAGCAGGTGCAGGTAGCATGACAGGAACAATCCTCTGGCTGGTTGTGATGATTGTTCTTTTCTATTTTATGCTCATTAGACCGCAGAAGAAAAAAGAAAAGGAAACCAAGGCAATGCTTGGTGCCATTAAGGTTGGCGACAGCGTAACTACAATCGGTGGTATTGTGGGTAAAATCTTAAAGATTAAAGACGATAAGGTTTGTATTGAAATTGGTGACAGAACCCATAAGCATCCCATGACCATTAAACGTGATGCGATTGCAAGCGTTGTGCCTTGCTCTAAGAGCAACAAACGCGAAAAGCAGGACATCGAGATTGAAGACGATGCAGCAATTGAAGCAAAAGCAGAAGAAACAGAAGAAGTAACAGAATAATTTTCTTCATAAATTACCTGCCTGCCGAATATGGTTTTACTGAGACTATTCGGCAGGAGGTTTGTTTATGTACAGCGAAAATATGAAAATAGCAGAGACGGTAGAGGGTCCCCGCGGTGCGGTTTTCGGTTTTTTAAAGGGATTGGGACTGGCATGCGGATTTACGGTAGCAATCTTTTTGCTCTTTGCTGTTTTATTAACGTTTACCGGCCTTTCCGAAGGAATGATTCCTGTGATTTCAACCGTGACGCAGGCGCTGGGCGCACTGATTGCAGGCTTTATGTCTGCAAAGGGCGCAGGCAGCCGCGGATTTTTGTCCGGCGTGGTTGCAGGCGCTTTGTACGTGTTGCTCATCTGGATGATTGCATCTTTGGTGGGGGGCGGCGTTTATGTCGGAAGGCATTATCTCACAATGCTGGGATTTTCAGCGTTTTGTGGTGCAATTGGCGGCGTTTTGGGTGTAAACCTAAAAAGCGGCAGAACCAACAGACGCAGAAGATAACAGAACATGCGAAAAGCAGAACAGGAAGGCGAAGCTGTGAGGTAAAAGCAGCTTCGCTTTTTGCATATACGATAAAAAGCTCGAATCAGAGTAGAGGAAGTGTTAAATTGTTTCAGGTAGCGATTGATGGTCCCGGCGGTGCCGGAAAGAGTACAATTTCAAAGGCTGCAGCCAAACAGCTTGGCTTTGTTTACATTGACACAGGTGCTATGTACCGCGCGGCGGCGCTACATTGTCTCCGCCTAGGGATTCACATCAAAAGAGAGCCGGAAAAGGCGGCGCAGGCGGTGGAAACTGTATCCATTGACATTACGTATTCTGAAGATGGACAACACATTTTTTTGAACGGAGAAGACGTTTCCGAAAAAATTCGTACACCTGAGGTTTCCATGGGCGCATCGGAGGTGTCTGCTATTGGTGCGGTGCGACTCAAAATGGTCGCGATGCAGCAAAAGCTTGCAGGCGTGAAAAACGTGATTATGGACGGCAGAGACATTGGAAATCATGTGCTTCCTGATGCACAGGTGAAAATTTTTCTTACAGCGTCGGCTGAGGTGCGCGCAAAACGCAGATACGATGAGCTTACGCAGAAGGGACAAGCCTGCACATTTGAAGAAGTGCTTGCAGACATCAAACAGCGGGACAGAAATGATGAAACCCGTGCCGTGTCACCATTAAAACCGGCAAAAGACAGTGTGATGCTGGATACAAGCAATTTCTCGTTTGATGAATCCTTGCAGGCAGTCATCCATTTGATTTTGGAACGCTATCAAGGGCAGAAAGGAGCCGAGTAGCATATGTTTACAGTTTTAAAAGGTTTGATTCGGCTTATCTGCAAGGCGGTTTTTTTCGTAAGGCTGGTGGGCGAAGAAAAAGTACCCAAGGAAGGCGCTGTGATTCTCGCTGTGAATCATACAAGCATGTGGGACGCTGTGATTTTAGTTTCTGCATGCAGGCGCAACATGCGGACTATGGCAAAAAAAGAATTGTTTGAATATAAACTTCTGGCGCCGATTTTAAAGCTTGCAGGTGCATTTCCCGTAAACCGCGGAACAGGAGATATTACGGCGGTAAAAACAGCGCTTAAGGCTTTAAAGGACGGAGAAGTGTTTACGATTTTCCCCACCGGTACACGCGTCAAAGGTGATGAAGCAGTGGGCGCGAAAGCAGGCGTTGCATTGATTGCAGGGCGCTCCGGAGCACCGGTGATTCCGGTTGCAATGCGGGGCGGCTATAAGCCCTTTCATCGCGTAACCGTTACATTTGGTGACCCAATGTATCTGGTGTCGGAAAACGGCAAAAAAGCTGATAGCGATGAGCTAAAGCGTTTTGCAGATGAAGTGATGGAAAAAATCAACGGTCTGGGAGTGTGAGGTTATGGAGCTTCATGTAGCGAAAACAGCAGGCTTTTGCTTTGGCGTTGCCCGTGCTTTAGACATTGTTGAGGCATGTGCGGCGGACAAAGAAAACAAGTATTACACCTTAGGTCCGATTATTCATAACGCCCATGTGGTGGAAGAATTAAAGAAAAATGGCATCTCGCCCATTGACAACGTGTCCGACGCAAAGATGGGAGAAAACGTCATTGTCCGTACCCATGGTGTGGGGAAGGCGGTTTATGATGAAATGGAGCAGGCAGGAATCCAGTTTACGGATGTTACCTGTCCATTTGTAAAAAAGATTCATAACATTGTGGAAAAACATCACAAAGATGGATACCAAATCGTGATTGTCGGCGACAAAAACCACCCGGAGGTCCGGGGAATCAATGGGTGGTGTGATAATTCGGCAGTGATTTTAGGAACCGAAGAAGAGGCGAAAGGCGCGAATTTTGACGAAAAACCGGTTTGTGTGGTATCTCAAACCACATTTGTTAAAAAAATTTTCAAAAATATTGTATTTTTTTTAAAAAAAACTTGCAATGACATAGTAATATTTGATACAATATGTAGTGCGACTGATGAGAGACAGAAAGAAGCGTATGAACTGGCGTCCGTTTGTGACGTGATGATTGTCCTTGGCGGGCGGAACAGTTCCAATACGCAGAAGCTGTATTCCATATGCAAAAGCGTGTGCGAAGAAACGTATGTGGCAGAGCATATCGGAGAGCTTGACGCAGTCAGCAATTTCGATTTGAAAAAAATCGGAATTACCGCCGGCGCTTCAACGCCTGCGGTCATAATAAAGGAGGCAATTTGTAAGATGGAAAACTTTGAAAGCTTTGAAACCTTAGTTGAGGAGTCTTTAAAGACTTTAAACACCGGTGACGTTGTGAAAGGAACGGTCATTGAAGTAAGACCCAACGAAGTCATCGTTGACTTGGGTGCAAAGCAAGACGGATTCATTCCTGCCGGCGAAATCTCTGACGACCCGACAGTAACAACAGCTGATGTTGTTAAGGCAGGAGACGAAATTGAAGTGTTCGTTGTTCGTGTAAACGATGCGGACGGCAATATCATTCTTTCTAAGAGAAAGCTTGATTCTGCAAAAACATGGGAAGCTGTGAAGACAGCGTATGAAGAAGGTACGGTTTTAGAAGGTAAAGTAACAGAAACCGTAAACAAGGGCATGATTGCAACCTACAAAGGTTACAAGGTGTTCATTCCCGAGTCCCAGGCAAGCGAAAGACGCTTAAGCGACCTTTCCGGCTTTGTGGGCAATGTTGTTGCATTTAAAATCATTGATATAAATGACCGGAGGAAACGCTTAGTTGGTTCTGTAAGAACCGTTTTAGAAGCGCAGAAGAAAGAACTGGCAGAAAAGTTCTGGGCAGATGCAGCTGTTGGCAAGGTTTACAACGGCGTTGTAAAATCCTTAACAAACTTCGGTGCGTTTGTTGACATTGGTGGTGTTGATGGTCTCGTTCATATCTCTGAACTGAGCTGGCAGCACATTAAGCATCCTTCTGAAGTTCTTTCTGAGGGCGATGCAATTGAAGTGTACATCAAAGACATTGATGCAGAGACAAAGAAAATTTCCCTGGGCTTTAAAAAAGCAGAGGACAATCCCTGGGAAGTTGTAAAATCCAAGATTGAAGTTGGCGGCACAACAACCGTTAAGGTTGTAAGAATTATGCCTTATGGTGCGTTTGCTGAAATCATTCCCGGTGTTGACGGTCTGATTCATATTTCTCAGATTGCAAACCGCAGAATCGAAAAGCCGCAGGACGAGCTGTCCTTAGGTCAGGAAGTGGAAGTTAAGGTTACGGATATTGATTGGGAAAACAAAAAAATTGCACTTTCTATCCGTGCGCTGCTTCCCGAAGCTCCTGTAGAGGAAGCCGCTGAAGAAGTATCCGCAGAAGAAACTGCTCCCGTTGCAGAAGAAGCTCCGGCTGAAGAAACTGCTGAAGAAGTAGTAGTATCTGCTGAGGAAGCGGAAGCTGTTGTAGAGGAAACAACCGACGCTGAATAATTTTCACATAAAAGAGGCTGTAGCAAAATGCTACAGCCTCTTTCGCGTTTAATTGTTTACTGCTTTTCTTTGAGTAAATCGCGGATTTCTGTCAAAAGTTCTTCCGTGGATGGTCCTTTTGCTTCTTCGATTGCTTCTTCCTTTTTCTCAAATTTTTCTCTTGCTGTATTCATCATCTTCACAAAGAGGAAAATAGAGAATGCAATGATTAAAAAGTCAATAATATTTTGCACGAACGCACCGTAGTTTAAAGTGTTTGCCGTGCCGTCTGCAGCAGTTGAAAGAATTACCTTCAAATCCTTCAAATCAATACTGCCGGTAATTTTTCCGATGAGAGGCGTAATGATGTCGCCCACCAAAGAAGTCACGATTTTACCAAACGCGCCGCCAACAATAACGCCGACAGCCATGTCAATGACATTTCCTTTGAATGCAAATTCTTTAAATTCTTTCCACATTGTATGTATCTGCTCCTTTCGTTTTTATCAAAGGGGTGTAGGCCTGAAAATCAGGTGGAAAATGTTCCCCTCAATGTCTCTAAAAAAGAAGGTTTTAATACCTTTGGCGGATATGGCAACATCAGTCACTATTTCCGCGTTGTTCGCCTTTAGAGCTTTCACCATTTTGTCAAAGCCGTCATCCGTTACGGAAAGTGCAAAATGACGGATTCCCCATTCCTTGGTGTCCGTGGGCGCGCTATCACCCTCAGCAGGGATAATTTCCAGCATAGAACCGTCTGCAGCTTTTACGAAATATACGCCTTTGCCGTTGTCATACACGATTTCAAAGCCAAACATGTCAACATACCAGTCGGTAAGTTTTTTTGAATCCTTTGCCAAAACGGCAATATGTTCAATTCCTGTAATCATGTTTTCATACCCCTTTTAAAAGATATTTTTCTTCATTACTGATTATATACTTTTTTCGACAAGTTGTCAATTTATTTGCGCAAGATTGGTTTAATTTTCTTGTAGAGAAAAAATACAATCAGTGAAAGCACGGTGCCGCGCACTAAGTTAAAGGGCAGTATTGTAAACAACACAAGGTTTGCTTTTACAGCAAAGGTTGCAGAGGGCATATATAGTGGTAGCATGATATAAAGGTTTGCTAAAATCCCGGCAATCGCCATGGCGATTGTTGCAGCAATCAGGGAAAGCAGAGCACCCTTCCTCGTTTTGTTGCGCTTATAAATCAAGCCTGCCACAGCACATAGGGTACCGTTCATCACAAAATTGGCAAGCTCGCCTACAAGCCCCGTAGATGAAACCGTGCAGTGCAGAAGATTTTTAATCAGTTCACAAAGTACGCCTGCGGTCGGTCCGAACGCAAAAGAGAGTATCAGAGCAGGCAGGTCGGAAAGTTCGATTTCCAGAAAACCGCTGACCTTTAACCCTATGACACTGCCAATCAACTGGAGCATAAAAGCAATGGCGGAAAATATGCCAATCGAAACATACATTCTGAGTTTGTTATACTTTTTCATAGAATCCATAAAAGTTACTCCTTTCAAAAAATGCGCCCTGCAAAAAAGCAGGGCGCAAAATCGTGTTTTAAATCTGTTTGCTTCTTTCATCCGGACTGCGCAGCTT
>JAZNIA010000156.1:0-3605 GCA_045577195.1 Congzhengia sp. | reverse complement strand
CGCTGATTGCAATGACGATTTCAAGCTTCTCCTTTAAATGCATCAGCATTTTAATTTTACTGTCAGGTTCAAATCCGGGCAGAACACGTGATGCGTGATAATCGTCAAACAATTTCCCGCCCAGCTCTAAATATAGCTTGTCACCGAATTTGTACACACGCTCACCAATATATTTAGATTGCATCTGAATATATTTTTCGTTGTCAAAACCAATTCGCCCGTTCATAAGTTATTGCCTCTCTTTTATCATAAAATATCAAGTTAACCGTTTAAGAATTTTATAAAATAAAATTCTATATGCATCAATTATAACACACACAAACCTCAAAAACAACATAAATACAAAATTATTTCGTAAATAAAGAAAACCTGCCAAACAGCGTCAGCAGGTTTTACTTGGTGCTCGAGACCGGAATCGAACCGGTACGGGTATCACTACCCACGGGATTTTAAGTCCCGGGCGTCTGCCAGTTCCGCCACTCGAGCACTACCAGATTAGTATAGCATATCATTTTACATTTGTCAAGAATAATTTTGAAATTTTTAGCATTCAGCGGCGGAAATATACTTTTCTGCGAAGCTTACGCAGCATGGCCAGCTTCACTTCCCGCTGTTCCTCCTCTGTTTCTGTACGAAGTGGCGGAACTTTTGTTGGACGTTCGTTTTCGTCCAGCGCAACCATAACAAAATAGGCAGTGTTAATCAAGCGTCGCACTTGATTCAATTCCTCAACATAAACACAAACCTTCACCTCCATCGATGTTACTCCGACGTCGGTAATTTTTCCGGAAATCAAAATTGTGTCATTGGCGTATGCAGGTGCTTTAAAATGAAGCATATCAATTGTTGCGGTTGTTACATTTTTTCCCGAGTGCCTGCGCGCAACAACCGCTGCAACCACATCCATCCACGCAACCAGTTTTCCGCCAAAAAGACGCTTGTATCCGTTTAAATTTCCCTGCGTCAGAATATGCACCTGCTCAGTATAAGAATCCTTTACGGTTTTTTCCATATGGGACCTCCTATCTGCGTAAAAAAAATTTAAAGGGACGCAGCAAACGCTACGCCCCCTTGGGTCGGATGAAAATTTATCATGTCTTTATAGTGTTAAAAACGCTTGATATGCTTTATACGTCATATAAATATCTAACTTCGATGCAACCTCCATCGGTGCATGCATTGAAAGCAGCGCTGTTCCGCAGTCAACAACCTCAATATCCAGATTCGCTGCATACTGCGCGATGGTTCCGCCGCCTCCTTCATCTACTTTGCCCAATTCTCCCGTCTGCCATACAACACCGTTTTTGTCAAATACCGTGCGTACCTTAGACATAAACTCAGCATTAGCATCCGATGTGCCTGACTTGCCTCTGGAGCCTGTAAATTTTGTAAGAGTCGGACCATGCCCGAAAATAGCCGCATTGTTCTTTTCGTTTACCTCCGGATAATTGGGGTCAACCGCAGAATTCACATCAGCAGACATGCATTTGGAATTACGGAATGTTTCCAGTTTCATCAGTTCATTGTAATCACCTTTGCATTTTGCAATGATTTGCGCGGTTGCATACTCAAAGGCTGCACTTTTCATGCCCGTATTTCCCATGGAACCAATTTCTTCTTTATCCACCAAAACGCATGCAACTGTCTTTTCCGGGTTTTGCATGCTGCATACTGCCGAAAGCGCTGTATATGCACAAACGCGGTCATCTTGTCCGTATCCGCCAATCATACTTCTGTCAAGTCCTAAATCCTTAGCTTTAAAGGCAGGGACTGCTTCGAGTTCTGCAGAAACAAAATCCTCTTCACAGATGCCGTATTTTTCGTTTAACAGTTTTAAAACCGTCATTTTGAATTTATCGGATTCGGATTCATCGGGAATGCTGCCGACAAGAAGATTTAAGCTTTCTCCGGAAATGGCCTCACTCATCTTTTTTTGCATCTGTTTTGACGCTAAGTGCGGCAAAAGGTCACTGACGCAAAATACAGGGTCATTCTCCCCTTCACCAATCGAAATATCCACCTTGGTTCCGTCCTTTTTATAAACAACACCGATTAAAGACAGCGGAATCGATGTCCATTGATACTTTTTAATTCCACCGTAATAATGGGTTTTCAAAAGTGCCATATCAAAATCTTCATACAGCGGGTTTACTTTCAGGTCAAGACGCGGAGAATCCACGTGTGCAACAACAAAGTTAATGCCGTTTGTAATATCCTCCGTTCCAATTACAGCAAGGTAGAGACCCTTTCCACGGTTATTAAAATACACCCGATCACCGGGAATCAAGCGCTCTTTTTCCGCAACATCTGTAAATCCTGCTGCTTGCGCAATCGCAATCGCCTCCCGAATGGCGAGACGTTCTGTTTTTGCTGCATTTAAAAAACGAATATAGCCGTCACAAAAGGAAAATACGTCATTTCTTTCGTCCTGAGAAATCACTTCCCAACCATTTTTACCGTTTCTGAGTAATTCAGACATCTGTTAAATGCCGCCTTTCATTTAATCTTTTTTCTTATCAAAAAAACTTTTTGACTTTTGTTTTGTCATTCCTGCAAACTCGCGCAGAAGCTCTTTTTGTTTGTTTGACAAATGTTTTGGAACCTCAACCTTGACCATAATATACTGGTCACCTCTGCCCGAACGCTTGAGGTATGGAATGCCTTTTCCTTTAAAACGGAACACGGTTCCGGGCTGTGTGCCCTCCGGAATTTCGTATTTTACGTTTCCGTCCAGCGTGGGAACTTCAACGGTAGCACCCAAAGCTGCCTCTGCAAAGCTAATAGTCATCTCAAGTGATACATCAAATCCGTTTCGTTTGAACACGCTGCTGGGTCTTACGTTGACTGCCACATACAAGTCTCCGTTTGGAGCACCCGTATCGCCCACATTTCCCTGACCGCTTAAAGAAATCGTCTGCCCGTCATCAATGCCGGCAGGAATTTTGACCTTGATTTTTCTGCCTTTTTTAATCTTTCCTTTTCCTGCACATTTTGCACATGGGTCTTTTACAACACTTCCCTTACCGCCGCAGGCAGAACAGGTTGTAACGGTCTGCATGTTTCCTAAAATGGTCCGCTGAGTTGTGCGCACCTGACCGGAACCGCCGCACACCGTACACGTTGCTGTTTCCGTACCGGGCTTTGCACCTGTCCCACTGCAATCGGGGCAATGCTCAATTCGGTATATGTGAATCTCCTTTTCACAACCGAATGCTGCTTCTTCAAAGGATATTGTGACCTGCGCTGAGACGTTGCTTCCACGCTGGGGACCGCGACGTCCGGAGCTTCTGGATGAAAAGCCACCACCAAAAATATCGCCAAAAATATCGCCCATATCAAAGCCACCAAAACCGCCAAATCCACCGGCTCCACCCCCGCCGTAGCTCGGGTCAACGCCCGCATGACCAAACTGGTCGTAGCGTGCGCGTTTTTCTTTATCAGAAAGAATCTCGTAAGCTTCGCTGACCTCTTTAAATTTCTGCTCCGCTTCCTCATTTCCGGGATTTAAGTCCGGATGATATTGTTTTGCAAGTTTTCTGTAGGCTTTTTTTAGTTCTTCATCTGTCGCACTTTTATTAACACCTAAAACCTCATAATAATCTCTT
>JAZNIA010000155.1:0-2419 GCA_045577195.1 Congzhengia sp. | reverse complement strand
AGAAGGGCGCAACCATTTTGATACGTTCTGTCACGTTTCGGTTAATGAGTATCTTGCTGTTTTGGTCAATGTTTCCCGAGAAAAACATTTTATAATCCCGATAATAGATGGAAAACATCAGTTTTTTAAAAAAGCTTAGCTCAACACCGGTATTTCCATCGTAGGTGTATTCAATATCCTCATAGCCTTCCGAGTAATCGAGTTCTTTGTTGTTAGAGCCAACAATGACATAATCGTTGGTGCTCTCGCCGTAGTAGATACGCGGCTGTGTCACTTCGGGCATGCCGTTTTCCGATTTGGGCGGAATGTCTTTGATGGCAAAGTAAGGCTGTCCGTCAGCGGTTACCTCATTAAAAGGACTTGCCACCATACCAAAGCCGTGTGTATAACGAAACTTTTCGTTGGCATAGGACCGCGCGGATTCCTCCAGTTTATTTTTATCAAGTTCACGGGCAGAGAGGAACACGCCCGTCCGCTCGCCATCTACCTCATAGGGTACCACGTCAATATCGTTAAAAGTATAATACTTTCTTAAATACTGCAACTGATTATACGCCGTTAAGCTGGCATTAAAGTCAATGATTCGCGTATTCAAAAGTTCATTTTTGTTGTTTGCGATAACCTCGTCCGTCAACGGCTTATTAAAATCAAACTGCACTTCCTGAATGCTATCTAGTCCAAACGCCGCCTTTGTGGCGTCCATATTGTGCTTGATATAGGGCGTCTGGTAGTTTCGTTCATCAGGCGCCACCACAAACTGCTGCACCAAAACGGATGCAAGCAAAACAACGATATATACCGCAGGAACAACTGCTACGAAGCCCGCCGAAAGCTTATATTTCTTTCTGTAGAGAAAAATTCCCGCCAGCACCACTGCCGCCAGAATAATATAGGGCGCAACGGTATAATATCTAAGCCAGATGTTTGTTTCGATATACCCGGCTCCGGCAATGTCTCCGTTTCCGCCGAAGCTGCCATACATCAAACCCTCCGCTGTCAAGCGGTAGGAGAAAAACAATGCAATATAGTAAACCAAAACGTTTGCCAGAATATGACTCAGCGCACCGGTCTGGGTTTTCAGCATATCACGAACCTTTTTGATTCCTGCCGCGGAAAACACAAAGAAGTACACCAGTGCTACCAAAATCGTCTGGATTAAAAATACACCCTTAAGGGCAGATATGATGTTGTTAAAAAACGGACGTACGAAGATATAGTATCCAATATCCTTTCCAAACAGCGGGTCTACTGTGCCAAACTCCGTGGCGTTGAGTGCCGTGAGTAGCTGTGTATATGCATTTTCGCCCATCACGCCGCCAAACGCAAGCGAAACAACTGCCGCTGCCAAAAGGTATGGCCATTTCTTTTCTAAAAAGGGAATCATCAAATGTTTTTTGACTGCCAGCTTGCGCAATAGCATCAGGTTGATCAGCGTAATCGCAAACACAACCAGAAAGCTTCCTCCAAATACCGCCAGACGGCAAAAGAGGTTTTTCCAGAAGATGTCTGTATATGCGCTTCCAATTTCGTTAATCTGCCAAATGCTCATCACAAACGAAACAATCCGGTCTGCAAAAAGGATCAAAAGCACCAAAAGAATCAGCGCAATGATAAGACCTTTCTTTTTGCCGGACATTTTATTTCCTTTGCGGCGAGACAGTTTCTCTGTCAAGTCGTGAAAATCAAATCCACCAAAGCCGTTAAAATCCCCGCCTTCGCTGTTATTGCCATGGAACATATCCATTCTCTATCACACCTTTCGAGTTTACATCTATTCTTCTTCCGGAAACAGCGCTTTTGCAAATTCCTCCGGATTAAACTCTTGCAAATCGTCAATGCTTTCACCGACGCCGATGAACTTAACGCCAATATTTTGTTCTCTGGAAAGCGCGATAATCACGCCGCCCTTTGCCGTCCCGTCAAGCTTGGTGAGCACAACGCCCGTGATGTTTGCCGCATTGGCAAATTCTTTTGCCTGAATCAGCGCGTTCTGCCCCGTGGACGCATCCAGCACCAGAAGCACTTCCTGCGCCGGTTTTCCCGTTTCGCGCTCAATTACGCGCGCTGTTTTTGCCAGTTCGTCCATCAAATTTTTCTTGTTATGCAGTCTGCCTGCCGTGTCACAGATCACCAGATCCGCACCGCGTGCCTTTGCCGCAGAAATTGCATCAAACACTACTGCAGACGGGTCAGAACCCTCCTGATGTTTCACAATTTCCACGCCTGCCCGTTGCGCCCAGATTTGCAGTTGGTCAATGGCTGCTGCACGGAACGTGTCCGCCGCGGCCAAAATAACCTTTTTCCCTTGCGACTTATAGTAGTTTGCCATTTTGCCGATGGAAGTGGTTTTACCCACACCGTTTACACCAATTACCATCATAACAGATGGGGTGTCCTCTAAATGACATTTTGAGTCCTG
>JAZNIA010000154.1:0-7016 GCA_045577195.1 Congzhengia sp. | reverse complement strand
ATTACTGCAAATAAAATCATGCCGCTATAATCAATTTGAGTGGGATGAATTATTCTTAGCACGGCATTGTATCCAACTGCGATTGAGCCAAAAAGCAAAATCACAGTTGTGATCAAGCTTCCCATAACTGAATATCTTCTGTAACCATATGTATAAACTTCATCCGGCTCTTTTCTGCTTTTTCGTTCCAGAAAATAAGAAACACCTATGCTCGCCGCATCACCTATGTCATGTACCGCATCGGACATGATGGAGACGCTTCCTGTAATCGTTCCCCCAACAAATTCAAAAATCGAAAACATAAAATTTAAAATAAAGGCAATTAAAATATTCTTTTCTGTTTTCATATATCTGTACTCCTTTTCGCATTTACACAAACATTCGACACAATTTGCGCCAAATTCAACTTTGCTGCACTCATTATATCACAGATAAAACACATCAGCAATACAGACTATAAATTTTATTGCAATTAAAATGCATGATAAAAGCGACAACGATGAAAGTCATCATTGTCGCTTTTAAACATAGTTTCTTTTCAATTTTTTCTCCTTTTTCTGTCGAAATCAAAACGGGACCTGCACTTACGATATTCAGGTTCAGATTTTAAGCGTTTCTTTTGTTTCCGTTTATTACAGCCATCGGGATCCGTAATCAGAGATTGCCACTTATAAAATCTTTTTTGGTCTCGCTTTTTCCGTTCTTCTTTTCATTTGTTTCAACGCTTTTTCTTTATAAAACGCGCTGCTCTAAACGGCTATCATGCGATCCCGTTTTGTTTCCGCAGGCTCTGTTTCTTCTCACAGAGCATCTGGGTTTGTGTTTGCATTGCTTCCTATCCCTCTTTTTTAGAAGATCGGTTGATTATTCCTTATCTGTACGTTTTAATACCTTTTGCCGTTTCTTCTTTTTCGCAACACCCGATTGATGCTACTACGGCAATTTTTTTGAAATATCAGAACGACTTTTAAGGATCTGTTGCGTTTTCACCGGAACCACACCCTCTCTCCTTTGTATTATACTATACGCAAAACATAATACAAAAAAGGGGGACGGTGCAAAAAATTTTCAAACATTTTTTGCAACGCCCCTCATTTTAGTGATTTTTCCGTTTTATATCCAGCATATAATAATCAATTGAATCAACTAAGGCACGCCAGCTCGCCTCTAAAATGTCCTCGGAAACGCCCACGGTACTCCAACTGGTTTTTCCGTCGGTAGATTCCATTAACACCCTTGTCAGCGCCGCCGTTGCTTTGCTGCCGTCTAACACGCGCACCTTAAAGTCAATGAGCCGCGTACTGTTAAGCTCCGGATAAAACCGGTAAAGGGCTTTTCGAAGTGCCTTATCCAGCGCGTTAACAGGACCTTCGCCCTCTGCCGCTGTAATTTCCGACGTGCCATCCACCGCAATTTTAATCATGGCAGACGCTGTATGCTCCGTTCCGGACGGGGCGACGGCAATTACCTTAAACTGCTCCAGCTCAAACTGCGGCTGATAATAGCCCAGTTTCTTCAGGACCATCAGTTCAAAAGAGGCTTCTGCACCCTCAAACTGATACCCCTCATTTTCCAGTCGTTTGCTTTCCTCTAAAATTTCTGTGATGACCGGCGCATCCTTTTCTACATCCGGTTCAAAACGGCGAATAATGTCATAAACCAGCGACCGACCGGACATTTCCGACATCAAAAGCTTTCGCTCGTTTCCAACGTGCTCGGGCGATATATGCTCAAAGGTTGCCGGATTTTTCAGCACAGCGTCAATGTGCATGCCGCCCTTGTGAGTAAATGCCATACTGCCAACATAGGGTTTACGTTCATCCGGCACAATATTTGCCAGCTCATAAATGTGGCGGGAGATACTCTTGAGCCGTTTGAGTGATTCCGGTGGAACGACGCGATAACCGCGCTTTAGCTGCAGGTTCGGAATGATGGTGCAAAGATTTGCGTTCCCGCATCGTTCACCAAATCCGTTCATCGTACCCTGCACCTGGGTTGCACCGGCAAACACACCCATCAGCGAGTTTGACACGGCAACACCAATATCGTTGTGACAATGAATTGCCAGGGGAATTTCTCCCATTTCGCCTTTTACTTCTTCTACAATTTTTGCCACCTCATCAGGAAAGGTTGCGCCGTTGGTATCGCAAAGGCACAGCGTATCCGCGCCCGCTTCTGCCGCCGCTTTTAAAACCTCTAATGCATACGAACGGTTTTGCTTGTAGCCATCAAAAAAATGTTCCGCATCAAAGATCACTTCTTTTCCGAAAGATTTTAAGTAGGCAATGGTTTCGCGGACAATGGCTGTATTTTCAGCCAGTTCTGCATGAAACACTTCTTTCACATGCAAATCCCATGCTTTGCCAAAAATCGTTACAACCGGCGTATTGGCACGCAAAAGCGCTTCAATCGCGCTATCTTCCGCTACAGGCACACCAATTCTGTGGGTACTGCCAAACGCTACAATCTTTGCCTTTTTCAGTTTTAGCTCCGAAAGGCGGGCAAAAAGTTCTGCGTCTTTCGGGTTTGATGCGGGAATCCCCGCCTCAATATAGGAAACGCCCAATTCGTCCAAAAGTTTTACAATTTTTATTTTGTCCGACACGGAAAAGGCAATGCCCTCTCCCTGGGTTCCGTCCCGCAGAGTAGTGTCATATACATGGATTTGATTCATGCTGATACGCTCCGTTTCTTCTGTTTCTCCTTCTAGTTCAAAAGAGGCTGTGGTAAAATAACCACAGCCCCGTTCTTTATTTCTTTACTGAAGCACCATGATGGACGATACTTCGTAAACGCCCAGCTTTTCTGTGCCTGCCGCTGTGATGACATTGCCAACCGCTAAGTTTTTCGGGGTCAGCAGTTTACCGGTCTTGTTATCCAAAATCTTAACCGTGCTCTTTAAGAACAGCTGTTTGTCAACCGTTTCGCCGCTTGCGCCCTCGTAGGAAATGACAACCAGTCCGTAAGAAGAGTTGATGGTTTTGATGGTACCCGTAACAGAGAGTTCCTCCGATACAGCTTCCGATTTCACTGCGGTTACCGTTTCGCTTGTAACAGTCAATGTTACATATGCGCCAAGACGCAGGTCGTAAATCGTTGCCGCCTCACCCTGCAATGTAATCTTGCAGTCACGGGAGAGGACATATTTCGATTTCGCACCATTCTTTGCAATGGTAATGTAGGAGGTATCCTGAGAAATTGTAATTTCTGTAATGGTACCCTCTGTGCTCTTATCTTTTCCAATTGCCATGATAGAGCTGATTTGTCTGTAGGTTAAAGTCAATTCTGCTGTATCGCCAACAGCAAGGTCTGTAAATTCTGCCTTTGCATTGTTTCTTGTAAAGGTTGCATCATCTGCCAAAATGTAAGAAATTTCTTCCTCGTCTTTGGTCATAACAGTAATGACGACACCTTCTGCAGAAGTGCTAATGTCTCTGATTGTTACACTGCCGACCTTGCTTTCTTTCGGTTCTGCATCAACTGATACAACCAGTCCGCCTGAAAGCTTCATCGTTATATAATCACCAGAGTTAAAGTCCATTACAGAAGCCGCTTCGCCCTGATAGGTTACAACTGCGTTGGCAGCAAGCTTATAGCCGGAAATGTCTGTTTCCGGTGTTGTAATGTCGTCCACCTTGATTGTAGTGCCGGCAGATGTTGTCTGTCTGCTACGGTAAGCACCGCTGATGACTTCTTCACCTTCATATGTAATGGCATCAATCTGGTACAAGCCGCCGTTAGAGAAAGTGAACACACATTCCATGCCTGCTTCCAGCTCTAGAAGCGTTACCTTGTTTCCGTCTAAGTAGATTACGCTGGAGTTGCCTGTGCCGAATTTCACTTCTTCACCGTCATCGGTTTTGATGGTGACGCTGTTGTGCAGCGTGTTTACCTCAGAAATCATGCCACGGATATATTCAAAATTCATGGTGTCTATAATGCGGGAAATCATAACTGCAATCTGCGCTCGCGTTACTGTTTCGTTGGGACCGAACTGATTGTCGCCCATGCCGTTCATGATACCGAGTGCCGTTGCGTAATATACATAACCCAGTGCCTGCGCGGGAATCGCGTCTTTATCAGCAAAGGTTACACTATAACCCGTATTGCTCTTCAGCCAAACATCTGCGCCCAGCGCTTTTGCAATTAAAGTTGCAGCCTCATAACGCTTAAGCTCTATATTACGATTGTCTGCCAAGAGGTATTCTTTTACTTCATCGGGGGTCAGAATTTTTCTGTAAATCATGTATGCGCCCTGCTTTGCTGCGTAAGAATCTGTGCAGCCTGCAATATCGCCTTCATAGATGCCGTATGCTAGGTTTACAATTGATGCATTCATTTCTTCACTTGCACCCATTGCTCTGGAGAACAATGTAATTGCTTCCTGTCTTGTAATGCTCTTGCCAGGCTTAAACGTTCCGTCTTCATAGCCGGTAACGATACCGAGACCGGACAGATCATCAATCGCTTCCTGCGCCCAGGAATAGTTCTCGTCTACATCGGAAAAGCCTGCCGCAAACGCAACTGCCGCAGTTGACAAGGTCAGTACAACAGTCAGAATCAATGAGAGTACTTTTTTCATAGTTTTATCCTCCTGCATCTTGTATTCATACATTTAAGTAAAATGATACAATATTATTATACAATATATGAAATAAAAAAGCAAGAGAAACTGTAAAATGTTACAGAAAAATAATATTTTTACACAGACAAAGGCAAACCTTTCGGTTCGCCTTTGTTAATACTCAATACCTTTTCTTGGCATTGCTCCGTTTTCATAGGGATGCTTTTTTGCCACAATTTCGGAAACATAGTCCGCACAGGCAAGAACCGACGGCGGGAAACTGCGCCCCGTCAGTACAATTTCCAAAGCATTTCCATATGTATGCAAAAACGCCAAAACGTCTTTGACGTCTAAAAGCCCATTTGTCAGGCAGCCCGCAATTTCATCCAGAATCAGAATGTCACAAAGCTGATTTTTGGCGCACTGCATACCGCGCAAAAAGCCTTTTTGCGTTTCCGTCTTTACTTTTATTCTCTCGGGTTCGGAAAGCTGCCAGAAAAATCCCTGCACCGTTGTCTGAAAGCAGCTGACGCAAATAGAGGGAACGGTTTCGCCCAAAAGCGCTTCACCGCTGGCACCGTCCTTTAAAAAGGAAATCACCTGCGTTTTCATGCCGTGCCCTGCCGCGCGGAGCGCAAGCCCCAGTGCCGCAGTGGTTTTTCCTTTTCCGTCTCCCGTATAAATGTGAATCATCGTCTACCATTCCTTCGTGTCAAAAGCACCAGTCTTAGAAGCTGCATCGCTGAGGTAAGTGCCGCGGCAACATAGGTCATCGCGGCGGCGGAAAGCACTTTTTTGGCACCGCTGAGTTCTTCTCCGTTTAAAATATTTCCTTCGTCTAATGCGCGAATTGCGCGGTGGCTGGCATTAAACTCCACAGGAAGCGTCACCAGCTGAAACAGCAGTACGAAGGAAAAAAGCAGAATCCCAAAGGTAATCAAAGGCTCCATTCCAAATAACAGTCCCAAAAGAATCAGCGGCATCGAAAGTCTGGACCCAATGTTTGCCGCAGGCAGAATGGAGTTTCGGATTTTGATCGGCACATAGCCTTTTGCATACTGCACCGCGTGCCCCGCTTCGTGGGCTGCAACGCCGATGGATGCAACAGAAACGTCTCCTCTCACCGTATCCGAAAGACGAATCACGTTCGTCCGCGGATCGTAGTGGTCGGTTAGGCTTCCCTGCACCTGCTCAATTGCAACGCCCGTAACGCCGTTGTGCTTTAGCACCTTTTGCACAACCTCCGTTGCGCGAATGCCACGGGAGGACATCATCTGTCCGAACTTTTTATATGTGCTCTGCACCTTCATCTGCGCATAAAGCGAGATTAAAATCGCGGGCACTACCAAAATAAAATAATAGGAATCAAAATAAAACAAATAAATACTCCTTTAAATCACAATAAAGATTCGTACCACCTGAAAATAAATCACCAAGGATAATGCGTCTACAATGGTCGTAATAATCGGGCTTGCCATCACGGCGGGATCAAAGCCTACCCGTTTTGCCAAGAGGGGCATCAAGCCGCCCACCAGCTCTGCAAGCACGATGGTTAAAAAGATTGTGAGGCTGACAATCAGCGCCGTAAGAAGCGTTACATCGCTTGCAAAGCGCGCGTCTATCAGCATGGTTTTCAAAAAACAGACTGCCGCTACGATTAAACCGCACAGCATCGACGTTCTGAGCTCTTTCCAGAAGATGGACAACCAGTCTGACAGGCTCACTTCGTTCAGTGCGAGGCTTCTGATTACCGCAACCGATGCCTGCCCGCCTGCGTTACCGCCCGTTCCCATAAACATGGGAATAAACGCAACCAGCGCGGGAAATGCCGCCAGGGAGGCTTCGTAGGAAGACAGTATACCACTGGTAAAGGTGGAGGAAATCATCAATATCAGGAGCCACGGCGTGCGCTGTTTAAAGGTTTCCCAAGCGCCCGTGTCTGTATAAGGTTTATCTGAGGGCGTCATTGCCGCCATCAGCTCAATGTCCTCCGTTGCCTCCTGTTCGATAACGTCAACGATGTCGTCAATGGTGATAATGCCCACCAGACGGTTTTCCCCGTCTACCACGGGCATGGTCAAAAGGTCATACTTTTTAAACTGGAAGGCACTGCTTTCTTGGTCGTCTGCCGTGTGCACAAACTTAACTTCTGTATCCATCAGGTCGGAAATAATCGCGTCCGACGGGCTTAAAATCAGTTTTCTTAGGGAAATATCGCCCTCAAGCTTTCGCTCCTTGTCAATGACATAGCAGGTATCCATAGTTGCACTGTCCATACCTGTCTGACGGATATGGCGGATTGCATCGCGCGCAGTCATTTCCTTTTTCAAGTCCACAAACTCTGTGGTCATAATCGAGCCTGCACTGCCATCCGGATAGCGGAGCAACTGGTTGATAATTCTGCGGGTTTCGCTGTCCGTGGTTTTTAGAACACGTTTTACCACGTTTGCAG
>JAZNIA010000153.1:0-6782 GCA_045577195.1 Congzhengia sp. | reverse complement strand
CCGCTTGGCCTCCGACTTGGTTTTTCACATCATTACTATATAGGCTTAAAAGCTGTTCGCCAGACGGAATGGTAGCAACCATTGTGCTCATATCTTCGTCTGCGCGGGGAATATAGTACAAAAAGCCGTCGTGCTTGTTCATGTACCACTCGCCGGAAGCGTTGAGCAGCTCATAAGCATTTTCATAATAGGATGGAAATGCCAGTTCGTTATCTTTCATGGTATTTACACGGGCCGAAACAAAGCTCCACTGACTTTGAACCGGTGTGATTTTAACTGTACCATCGCCCATATCTTCAACAGATTCAACAACTGCACGAGGATTACACCAGTTAATATGCCATACCAATTCCATATCTTCCGGATGCTCATATTCTAGGAACTGCGTATCCTCTGAAATATAGTATGAATCGAAATACTTTGGATTTGTAAAATTGCCGGAACTTCTTGCACGAATACCACGAACATCATTAAAATATACCTGTCTGGTCAATACGCCGTTTCCAACATACGTTCTGTAGATATTCTTTTCTGCATCATGGAGCTCAAAGCCCGTGTACTGCTTACCCATAGTCAGGACAGGTTTTTCGTCTCCCCATGAAGTGTAGATAACACGGTGACCGTTGTTACCGGAGTCTTCTTTCCCTAGCTCAAGCGTTTTGGAAAGATAATGGCGACCACGAATATAAACAGTGATGTCATTTTTCATGTTCTTATTTGCAGTACGAACCATGTTGCGTGCGGCAACGAGCGTTTTTAAAGGAGCGTTTTTGGTGCCTTCATTTTTATCGTTACCATTATCTGCGTCAACATAAATAGAGAATCTGGTTTCGATTTCTGCTACTCTCATCAAAATCTGTGCAGCTTCCGCTCTTGTGATGTTTGCCCGCGGTCTGTATGTTCCGTCTTCATAGCCTTTAATTAAACCGTAAGCCGCCGCACTCTTCACACCTTCCTTGGCCCATACTGCAACATTTTTTTCGTCTTTAAATGTTGCAATATTTTCTTTAACTGTTGCATTTTTATATGCTGCTACTTTTGCTGCAATAGACGCAGCTTCTTCTCTTGTAATTGCTTGATCGGGCTTAAAGGTACCGCCAACTGTGAGTGCAGGGTCAATAAAGCCCAATTTTTTTACCAAGGTAATATAGGATGCAAACCATTCGTTGCCTTTAATGTCGGAATATGCACCATCATACTTAGGCAGAACCATATCGTATGTATCTGCTATCATTTTTGCAAATTGTGCACGCGTTACATTGGTATTCGGAGAATACAAATTATTGCCAATACCATCAATATAACCGTAGGTTGCCAGTGTATTTACGGTATCCTTCGCCCAATGGTTTTCCATATCAGAGAATGTAACCTCTTCAACATCAACCGGTACCTGATTGTCCTGCTGTATCGGCTTCTCGGTAGTTGCAGAATCATCCTCTTTTAACTTCAGCGAACTATAATCCGCTACTACGTCTCCACGCGGAACAATAGAAAAATTATCAATATAGAAAGCTGCAGCTGTCAAACCATCCCCGTAGCGAATTTCTAATCCACCAGTACCGCTGGTCAGTATACCACTGTTGTTGATACCGGTGTTGGTCCAGGTCCCTGTCACTCTGGTCCAATCCTTTGTGAATTGACCTCTGAGCGGATATGACCAGCCACCATCATCCCAGTACATAATCATCGTAAAATTTCCCGGCTCATTATCTGTTCTTATGTCCATGGAAATTTCATAGGTTTCACCAATAGCTAAAGGAGCAGGGATTCTTGCTCCCTGAAAAGAACCGGTAACTGTAACCTTTAAACAGCCACCGTCAAGACCGGCTTCATGGTATTCCTTATTTTGAGCGGTGTATCTCTCAACCATGGCTGCTTCTGCTCTGGAGTCAAACGTACCCCAGGTATAGATGTTGCTGCCTGCAACAAATCCTCCATCTCCTGCCTCATCAACCTTCTTAGCTGCCAAAGCGGAGGGAACTGCTGTCAAAAGCATTGCAACTGCTAAAAATGCACTTAAAATTTTTCTTTTCATTCTCATTTACACCTCCATTAACCAATTAGCGCCAGGAGCTCATAAACAACCTTTGCTGCCTGCGCACGTGTTACTGCGCTCTTCGGTGCAAATGTGCCATCTCCCATGCCATTGATCACACCTTTGCTTGCCAGTGCGCCAACTGCTGTTTTTGCATATGCGGAAATCTTCGCAGAATCATTAAAGGAAACATTTCCACTTAGCTTTCCTTCTGCAAGCTCATATACTCTGTAAATAATCACAGCCATGTCTTCTCTTGTGATCGTACCTGTAGGACTAAAGGTGCTTGCATCTATACCCGTTACAAAGCCGAGTCTGTTCGCAGATGCAATGTATGGATAGCTCCAACGATCTGTTGCCACATCACGAAATGAAGCTGTTGCATTTTTATCGTATGCATCAAATGCCACAACGATAAGTTTTACAAACTCTTCTCTTGTCATAACGTCGTTCGGATAGAATTTGCCGTCGCCTCTGCCTGAGACAATTCCTTTTGCCGCCAAGCCTTCTATTGCAGTCTGTGCCCATGCTGCTTCTCCAATATCGGAAAAATCGGTGTTATAAACAGTTTCTTCCTGTCTGTTCGCAGAATCCCCGTTTACAATACTACTGCCCTTGTCGCCAGAACCAATGCTATCGGTGCTTGGACGGGAACCGATACCGCTTCCCGGGCCGTCACCAGATCCCGGATCGTCAAGGAGGTCTTTCATGATAGAGTCAATTTTATCTTCTAAGTCAGCAAACGAAGTGATTTCTCTCTCGTCCACATTTTTTAAATCTTCAAATAAATCATTTTCCAATTCTGCTTCAAGTACTGCGTCATAGTTGTCATCATCAATGTCGGCAACGTCTTTCTTTTCCTGGAAATACATGAATACTTCCTTTAAAGAAAGGTAATCCAACTTTTCCCACGCTGCTAGAATCTGTGCTTTTGCGAAGTTCTGATTAACCTTACTCTCATCCAGGGATACAAGTTTTTCGTTTGCAAAATATTTTTTTACAAGTTCAGCCGGAACACCTTTGTAATATGTGCCGTCTAACTGTTTTGCTTTAATTGCTGCTTCAACTGCCGTTTCCCATGCTTTCTGCTCTGTTTTGCCATCTATAATAACAGCCATTGAAATCGCTTTATCCATGGTATCCTTAAATGTTTTCTCTGTAGCTTCAACCTTTTCGATCGTTGTTGCCAGAGGAAGCGCTTCAATCACAGCATCAACCAACAGACGCGTATCTTCTGACAGCGCTTTGTATGCCGTTAAATCGTAGTTCAATTTGCTGTCTTTTCCGGTCAGCAAATTATAGATGCCGTAAACCGTTTCGCCCTGGTCGCCCTCTTTCACTGCTGCTTCCACATCTAATTTGTTGAAAAATGCAACAACGTCGTATGCGTCCACAAACTCAAAAGGCTCTTCCAGAAAAGGCTTCTCTGTTCCTTTAACATTGTTACCTACTCGAACAACATAGGGTCCTGTCTTATCTGTGATATGCATTTTAAAGTTAAACTTATAAACGTTTCCGTCTTCTTCTTTCGTGTACACACTCGTCTGCTGCATACCTGCAAGCTTATTATTTGCTTCATTCACGATCTGCGCAGTCATTACACCGTCAGCTGTTGTCGTAACTTCCACAACAACTTCAAATACGTTCGGTGTTACCTTAATTTTCGCCGTTGCATCTTCTGCAAATACAGGTATTGCAGATACAAGCACGAAAAGCACCGATAAAATTACCGAGAGAAACTTTTTGCCTGTCATTGTTTTCCTCCTTCTGTAGACTGTTTCCTACTTCTTATATATGATAACTTCGCGTATTCTGTAGTAATCATCCAATCTTGCTACGATGAAATCGCCTTCTGCAAAAGAAGCAACGCTTCCGGATGTTACCTTTCCTGTATCGGTTCTGTAAATCATGATGTTTGCAACACCGCTGTATACTAACGCATTGCTTGCCAGAGCATCCTGTGGCTCAATGGTTACAACATTTTTCACGAGGTCGTTGTAAACGACCGTACCTGCTGTTTTACCGATACCATCGTCCACATTATACAGATAGTTGCTGGCGCTCATATCAAATGTCTTAATATCTCCGGATTCAGCATCATAGCTTGCAAATACCTTTAATGTTTGAATTGCACCATCTGCATCTGTTCCGTAAGATACAACCATGCCGGGTTTGATATAATTTGCAATATCCTTACCAGAAACATTGGATGCAGATACAAGACCTTCGATTTTCTTAACTGTTTCCGCAACCATGTAAGAAGCATTTTCGTTTAAGTACATCTTGCTGGATGGCAATCCGTCTTCATCAACCGCTGTTGTAATTTTTGAAACAACGTTAAGCGGAGACTGATTGGAAATCTCAATTGCCGCAGTTCCGCCCAAAACCATAATTGCATCGATCTGGCTTTCATCGTTTTTGCCATGGTCATACGCATAATAGCCGGAAACCGGATTTGTATAAGGCTTACCGTCTCCCTTGCGGTAATACTTATGAGTTACCAGATTTCTTTCAACGCTATATTCCGCTTCTACATCAATTCTATCGGAAGTAGGAACAATAAAAACATATATTTTTTCCGGCGCATATGTGAAATACGATCTTTTTCCACCATTATCCTGCGTCCAGACGATATCATTGTATCGAACCAACATGGATGAGCCTGTTTCAGCATTGGAAGCGTCAACCACCATACGGAGATTTCCATCTTCACCTGTTTTACCGGTATCCAAATAGATCAGCTCGTCGCCGGAAATAATGTACTTTACGACAGAAGCAGAATCTATAATGTAGTGGCCTTCATCATTTTGTGCACCGCCGGACAGACGTTTTAAAGCTTCTGCTTTTTCCGTCCCATTTGCACTAGAAAACCGCTTTTCGTCAATTTTAACATTATCCGCCAGTGTCGCTGTCACAAAAGTGCTTTCTGCGGTAAACAGCTTCACGCGAACCTTCGTGTCTACACCGGAAGTCGAATAATCAAGACCCATCAAAACGCCAAAGTCTCCCTTGCCGCCGCTTTCTCCACGGTCTGCAGCAACAATTTTACCATTAAAGTCTAAATAGAATTCAGCTTCAATGCCCACTTTAAGCTCTAGACCACTGTAACCGGGGGATAATTCATAGAATGTACCGTTAATCATGTAACCCTGAACAGAGGATACTTCTTCAATCATTCCCTCAACGCTATCACGGGATACATAAATGGTGTACATCTTGGGTGTTCCCTTACTCTCCATAACAGTTATAACGTCACCCCGCGTCAGAGCATTCAGAGTCATTTTTCTGTCATCAGGCATCAGACGAATCACAATCTTATCATTCTGTGAATCAAATTTAATTACGTCGTCTGTGAACTTTGCTTTTACGCTTTCTTTATATGTATCTACGGAATCAACTACAATATTCTTATAGTCATATACAAAAAGTACGTCGCACTCTTCGTCACCGTTGTTGTCCAACGCTTCAATATAACCGTATGACGGGAGTACCTTATCAATCGTGCCGTATCCAACCCAGCATCTGTTGTTATAAATCACCTTTACTGTTTTTTCAACATCAATGTGATACTCTTTTTCGTTTTCATCTGAATAATAGATACGTTCATCTGTGATTTTATCTTTTAAGAGATCCTCACTGTCAATTTTTGTCAGTTCGTTCACCCTATCATTTTCTTCGATATATGCAATTACGTATTCACCGGTGTCTGCTTTTCTCAGATAGTAGTCTACAGCACGACCCAGAGAGGTTGCATACACATAACCCGGTGTTTCATAAACCTTACCATCAATTTCAATCATTTCGTCTGTCAAATGAGAGATAGCTGAATCCAGGTGTGTATTTTCGTTACCGGTAATGATGCCTCTAAATTTTTCAATGCCGTAAACATCGCTCAGATACGTTTCCTCAGCAGATACCCTGTAGTCTACGGTATTATCTGTGAACACCTGGGGAATAACCGCACCGATTTCTCCTGCAGATTCCAACAGCTTGTAGACATCACAAAGCGGGATATACTCTTTACCGGAATCAAACTTCAGGTTTGAGAGCATACCATTCTTAATTGCAATTCTATGGTATCCGGTGGGATAACCACCCTCTCTTGCCGCAAAAATCTTGTGACCTACGGCATTGATAACAAATACCATCGCTTCATCATAAGTCAGGTAGTTGTCAGGGTGGAATTTCAAGTTTTCGTCACCTGTAATAACACCAAGATTGTATAGTGCCATAATGGCATCAATCGACGAATCTTTCGCCAAAACATCCACAAAGGGTGACTTTCCTTCACTCGTTCCTTTTGCGGGAATCCGCATATAGTGTACGATGATGTCAACCATCTGTCTTCTCGTTACATACATACCGATGTCTTCGTATTCATTGGTTATTGCACCAAATGCTTCCAATTTTTCAACGCGCAGCCAGTCTTCATCTGTAACGGAAACACTGGGAAGCGTTTCTTCTGCATTTACATTTAACATAAATACAGCGGAAGTCATAATTATTGTCAATGCAATAAGCAATGATACAAAACACTTCATTTTCTTCATACTTGTTCCTCCACTCTTTGTATGGTATAATTATCATAATTATTTTACACTATTTTTTGCATATTTGCAATAGTTTTTTAAATAATTTTTATTTTTTTATGAAAATTAGACAATTCATTTTTCCCCTTGTTATAGTCTGATTTCCATTCCAAATACTATATAAGAAAAAAACTGCTGCATTTTAAAAAAAACAAAAA
>JAZNIA010000152.1:0-6333 GCA_045577195.1 Congzhengia sp. | reverse complement strand
CAAGCTTTTCAACGGCATGCTCCGCGCCTGCGAAAAAAGACCCGTTTCTCTTGAAAAGATTGAAACTGCAGTTAACGAAATCGAAGCCGCTCTTCAAAATTCACTTGACAGAGAGGTAACCTCCGTTCACATAGGCGAGCTTGCAATGGATAAGCTCAAGGACCTTGACGAGGTTGCTTATGTCCGCTTTGCTTCGGTTTACAGACAGTTTAAGGATATTAACACTTTTGTAGAAGAAGTAAATAAACTTTTGAAGAGGTAAGTGCATGATAATTGGAAATGATTGGGATTTGTATTTAGCATCCGAATTTGAAAAAGAGTATTATCAGAATTTAAGACAGGTGCTGGCAAAGGAGTATAGTACGCATACAGTGTACCCTGCAACAGAAAATGTTTTTAATGCGTTAAAATATACGCCGTATTCTGAGGTAAAAGTGCTTCTTTTGGGACAAGACCCATATCATGGAGCAGGGCAGGCGCACGGTCTGGCGTTTTCTGTTCAAAAAGGGATAAAAATACCGCACTCCCTAGTTAATATTTTTAAAGAACTACAGAACGACTTAGGCATTACCCCTCCAACGCACGGCTGCTTAATCGACTGGACAAAGCAGGGCGTTATGCTATTGAACACAGTTTTAACCGTACGCGAAGGAGAACCGAATTCCCATAAAAAAATTGGCTGGACAACATTTACAGACAAAATTATCGAGATTTTAAACCAAAGAGAAGATCCTGTCATCTTTTTGCTCTGGGGCAAAAATGCAATGGAGAAACTTCCTTTAATTACGAATAGCCATCATTTTGTTTTATCTACTGTTCATCCCAGTCCGCTTTCTGCATCCCGTGGATTTTTAGGGTGCAGGCATTTTTCCAAAGTAAATGACATTCTCAGCCAGATAGGGAAATCGCCGATTGACTGGAGAATTGCAGAATAAGATACGAAGTAGTGATTTTATATGAATTATGTTCTTTTTGACCTAGAATGGAATCGGGTTGTAAAAGCTGTAAAGAAGAAATGCCCTGATGAGATTATTCAAATCGGCGCTGTAAAATACAATAGTCAGATGCAATGCATCGGTACATTCAATCGCTTGATTGAGCCTGTTTTATATAAAAAAATTGAACCTACCGTTTCAAAACTGACAGGGCTTGGAATGGATATATTAAAAGAAGAAGGGATACCCTTTGTTAAGGCAATCAAGGAATTTAAAAAGTTTGTCGGACCGGACGCAATATTAATGTCGTGGGGTGCGCAGGATGCGCAAATTCTGCGAAGCAACTGTCATTTTTTTAATCCCAATGCTAAATTGTCTTTTCTTACAAAATTTGTCGATGTTCAACGGTATGTGACGCATACGTTAACGAAGGACAAAACCGGTGGAAACCAAGTGAGTGTGAAGATGGCAGCGGATTTAACCGGCATCCGATACGAAGAAGAACGGCTCCATGATGCTTTGGTTGATGCAACTGTGTCCGGCATGGTATTTGCAAAGCTGTTCTCTTACGAAAGACTTACAACGTATATTGTTGACGCATCTTCTAAAAACTGCTCATTTAAAGATACACCCGTGACAGATCTGAATGATAAAATGGTAGATAAGCAGATATTTAAAGTCCGCTGTCCAAAATGCGGACGATTTGCACGAAAAAAACACGGATGGTCTTTGGTTGGAAGCAAGTTTGTTTCATCGCATACCTGCAGAAAATGTCGACGTCAGTACCTGTGCACATTGGAAATTTTAAAATCGTACGGAAATGTAATGAAATACAAAAAAAGAATTCGTTTATCCAAATCAGAAAAAAATACAAACGGAAAAAAGTAACTGCGTGATATTTTACTGCAGTTACTTTTTTTGTAGCAGAAAATGACTCTTTTCAATATACTGGTTATAAAGGAGAGATGTTTATGGATGTGCTTGAACTCAAGGGAATTTCTATGAATTACCAAACACGCGACCAAGAGGTTGTTGCTATAGATCAAATCAATCTTTCCGTACACGAGGGAGAATTTGTTGTTATTATCGGTCCAAGCGGGTGCGGAAAATCTACACTTTTGTCCATTATCAGCGGAATCTTGTCCGCGAGTAAAGGTGATATTTATATTAACGGAGAAAAAAGTGTTGGACTTACATCAAAAATTGGCTATATGCTTCAAACAGATAATTTGTTAGAATGGAGAACTATTTATAAAAATATTCTTTTGGGTCTGGAAATTCAAAAACAGATGTCAGATGAGAATATAGAATATGCGAACACGCTTTTGAAAACCTATGGATTATATGAATTTAAAGACAGCTACCCGTCCCAACTTTCAGGTGGAATGCGTCAACGGGCAGCGCTGATTCGTACACTTGTCACAAAACCGGAAATTTTGCTGCTCGACGAAGCGTTTTCTGCACTTGATTATCAAACGCGTCTCTCGGTAACCGACGACGTTTATTCTATTATAAAAAAAGAAAAAAAGACAACCGTTATGGTAACCCATGATATTCCTGAGGGGATATCGATGGCGGACAGAGTTGTTGTGTTGTCAAAGCGTCCAGCAACGATTGCCGCAACACATGATATTATATTTGACCAAATTGAGGAACGAACGCCTCTTCTGTGTCGAAAAGATCCAAAATTCAGCCACTATTTTGATATTCTTTGGAAGGAGCTGGATATGCATGAATAATCACACAGAATCATTTGAGCGGAAAATATATTTGAAGCAATATAAAAATAAAAAACGGTTTGTACTTGCAATGCAAATCGGTTTGTTGGTTTTTTTAGTTGCCCTATGGGAAGTATGTGCAAACCTTGGGATAATTGACAGTTTTATTACCAGTCAACCCTCGCGTGTGGTAAAAACAATTGGAAGTCTTACGTCAAACGACCTTTTGATGCATCTGGGTGTTACATGCTCAGAAACACTGATTGGCTTTATTTCAGGCGTGTTACTTGGTCTTTTCATCGCATCTATTTTATGGTGGTTTGATACCTTTTCGGCTATCTTTGAGCCGTATCTTGTTATTCTAAACAGCTTGCCGAAAATTGCATTGGGTCCGATTATCATTATCTGGGTCGGTGCCGGCATGAAAGCAATTGTAGTAATGGCACTTGCGATTTCTCTGGTGGTAACGGTTATGGAGCTTTTGAATGGATTCCATAATACTGACAAGGATATTATTAAAATGGCACGCACATTCGGTGCAAGCAGAGGACAAATTTTTTCTAAAATTGTTCTGCCTGCCAATGTTGCGACGCTGATAAACTCGCTGAAAATCAATCTGGGTCTATCGCTTGTTGGCGTCATCGCCGGTGAATTTTTGGTCTCCAAAGCCGGTCTTGGGTATCTGATTGTGTATGGCGGTCAGGTATTTAAACTTGACTTGGTAATGGCGAGTGTGATTATATTAGCTGTTTTTGCGGCTATTATATATAAATTAGTACTGATCTTTGAAAAGATCGTGCTTAAAAACAGGAGGTAATTATGAAAAAAATCGGAGTCTTGCTGATGTCCGCAATCCTGGCAATTTCTATGACAGCCTGCGGCGAAACTAAGACAAAAACAAATGAAGCAGGTATGCAGATTGAGCAAATACGCTTGGGTGAAGTAACCCATTCTGTGTTCTACGCACCACAGTATGCTGCTATCAGTTTAGGCTTTTTTGAAGAAGAAGGTATCGAAGTTGAACTTTCGAATCTCGGTGGAGCAGACAAGGTTATGTCGGCACTTTTGTCAAATCAGATTGACATTGGTTTTGCAGGTCCTGAGGCTTCTATTTATGTGTACAACGAGGGCAGAGAAGACTATGCCGAGGTTTTTGCGCAACTGACAAAGCGTGACGGCTCATTTTTGGTTGGAAAAGAAAAACCGGCAGCCTTTGACTGGAATCAGCTAAAAGGGAAAACGGTTATTCCTGGCAGAAAAGGCGGAGTTCCTTATATGACCTTTGAATATCTTTTAAAAGAAAAGGGCATTGATCCTGCAAATGACCTGAATCTAGACGACAGCATCCAGTTTTCCTTGATGGCTGGTGCCTTTTCCGGAAGTGAGGCGGAATACGTTACCTTATTTGAACCCACAGCATCTATGATTGAACTGGAAAATAAGGGGTATATTTTAACCTCTATTGGTCAAGAATCCGGCGAAATTCCGTACACGGCGTACTGTGCGAAAAAGAGTTACATAAGCAAAAATGAGGATTTAATTCAGAGATTCACAAATGCAATTTACAAGGGGATGGTCTGGGTAAATGAACATTCCGCAGAAGAAGTTGCAAAAGTTATTTTAGATTCTTTCCCCGATACAGAACTCGATCTTTTAACAACGGTTGTTCAGCGTTACAAAGACATTGATGTTTGGAACGAAACGCCAATTTTGGAGAAAACAGCTTTTGACAAACTGCAAACCGTTATGGAAAGTGCAGGCGAGTTGGCTGTACGTGCGCCTTTTGAAAAGGTTGTAAATAATAAATACGCGAAAGTGGCTGCTAAAAAGTAAAATAGTGACATAAAAGCAAAGAAATAACAGATAATAAGCATATCATTTCTATCCGAAAGCGGGTTTTATGATATGCTTATTTCTTTTATCAGAACAATTATTTTATACTTTTTAATTGTAATTGCTATGCGCGTTATGGGAAAACGGCAAGTGGGGCAGTTGGAGCCGACGGAATTGGTCATCACAATGATGATTTCAGATTTAGCAACAATTCCAATGGAACATGTGTCCTTTCCATTGGTAATTGGCGTTATTCCAATTTTGACACTGATGTTTGCAGAAACTACGATTTCATTTATCAATTTAAAATCCAGACGATTCCGAAAATTAATTTCCGGTGCACCAATTGTTGTTGTCAAAGACGGTCTTGTCTTAGAAGACCAATTGAAAAAACTACGACTGAATATGGATGATTTGATGGAAGAATTGCGCATGAATCAATGTCCTGATATTCAAGATATTGCATATGCAGTTTTTGAGACAAATGGAAACTTAAGTATTATTGAAAAATCAGCAGAACGAACAGCGGAACCAAAGGATTTTGGACTAAACCCTAAATACAAAGGATTACCTTTTCTGTTTGTATGTGATGGAGAAGTCAATCAATATGCACTCAAGATTTACAAGAAAGATACACGTTGGCTTATAAAAGAAATTTCAAAACAAGGCGCAAAGAATGTCCGAGATGTGTTGCTTGCAGGTGTTGACGAAAGTGGAACGTTTTATATGCAGAAACGAGGTGTAAAATGAAAACCTCTCTTTTTGCATTTCTTTTTGCCCTTTTAATACTCTCGGGTGTTATTTTTTATATGGGTTATCTGAAAAGTGTTACAGATGAACTCTCTGATTTAACAGAAGCGGTTTCTTTGGCAGCCAGAGAAGAGAATTGGGCTTCATGCTTAGATCAATGTGAGAAGTTGGAGAAAAAGTGGGAAAACGTTGAAACAATTCTTTCTATCTTTACGAATCACAATGAACTGGATGATATCGAAATGACAATTACAGAAATTCGTGCAGGAATTGATTTTAAAGATGCTGAAAAGGTTTTTGTTATATCCTCTAAGCTTAAGGTTTTGATCGACCATTTAGCAGGCAATGAATATCCTAGCCATAAAAACATCTTAAAGACAAACACGAATAAAATAAAGAAGACATATGATGTTATAACCGACCGTTTTTATGGTCGTTTATATAGATTGTGCGCGGAAAGCGAAAGGATTTAAATTTGCTTTCCGCGCATTTAATATAAGAAAAAAGAAGCTACCAAAAACTTGATAGCTTCTTTTTTTAGGTTATGTTATTTGAATTTTCTTTTTCTGGCCGCTTCGGATTTCTTTTTTCTCTTTACGCTCGGCTTTTCATAGTGTTCACGTTTTCTGATTTCAGATAAAACGCCATCTTTTGCGCAAGAACGCTTAAAACGTCTAAGTGCACTATCTAAAGATTCATGATCTTTTAATCTAATTTCTGACATTACTGATTCCCTCCCTCCGCTCAAACGAGTGCAGGACTGTAAAAAACAGTTCCTCTTTGTCGCGGATTTCACTCTGCTACAAAATCACAAGAAATATTATACGATAAATTTTAGTCGTTGTCAATACAAAGTTGAAATATTTTTATATTATTAAAATTTTTTCAACATTTTTCACAAAATTTAAATCAAGTTTCAACTTCAAAAGTTAAAAAATGACCCATCTTTTGAAAAGGAAAAAAATCATAGCAAAAAAATGAAAATAAATAAAAAAATCGTAAAAAAACAGTTGCTTTTTTGTTTTTGTTGTGGTATAATACATAAAGTCAATTAAGTTTGGGTGGAGGTGAAAATTGTGCCAAACATTAAATCTGCT
>JAZNIA010000151.1:0-7826 GCA_045577195.1 Congzhengia sp. | reverse complement strand
CTCAGGAACCAGAAAAGGTCTTTCTTGCAATGCTTTATTTGCCGATTTTTACTGCTGCTGATCAAGCGGATCAATCAAGATATGACGTTGAGCATCTCTCAACAAAAAACCTAATGAAAAAATGCTTGGATCGTTACAATGGTGATCTGCGGCTCCCGATCGGTTCAATCGGCAATTTGTGTCTCCTCCCCCAAAAGGAAAATCGATCAAAACGAGATCGCACAATCTATGATGATAATAATTTTTTGCAGAAATCAAAATACACCTTGTCAGAATTAGAAACCAAATTCACTTTTACGGTTCGAAAGGACTTGGAGTGGACAAACAATTCAACTCTGACAAAGGAGCAATTTGAAGAGGCCTATACACAATTCATCAACAAACGTTTTACAGATATGTTGGCCAAGTTGAAGTCTCATTATGGATAATTTCTACACTTTGGTGTTGCAACTTAGTTATTCATAATTATGGTAGCTTCAACATATCAGAGAGCAAGCGCTGTCGTTCCGGATCGCTGGAACGACAGCGTATTTTCGATCCTGTCCACTGTGCTCTATCCGCATTTGGGTCACGGTTTGGGTCAGGCGAAAATGGGCCGCTGAAAAGTGGCCCGAAAAGTTCTCAAAATACAGAAAAACCGCCGTTTTCCTACGAAAACGGCGGCGATTTGGTTGCGGGGGCCGGATTTGAACCAACGACCTTCGGGTTATGAGCCCGACGAGCTACCAGGCTGCTCCACCCCGCGTCATTCAGAACATATATTATTATAGCACGTAAAATCTGACTTGTCAATAGATATATCAAAATTTTTCACACATTTATAGATTATGCAAAGTTTAAGAAAATATTCCACATAAAGTTTCTCTTGACATTCATGCGATTTTTTGGTATAATGTTTGAGGATTAAGTTTCCACACAACATATGGCCCGTTGGTCAAGCGGTTAAGACACCGCCCTTTCACGGCGGTAACACGAGTTCGATTCTCGTACGGGTCACCAATACTTCGGGCCTTTAGCTCAGTTGGTTAGAGCAACCGGCTCATAACCGGTAGGTCCCGGGTTCGAATCCCTGAAGGCCCACCATCAGAATGCAGTAATTGATACATATGTATTGATTATTGCATTTTTTTATGCGCGCGGATGGGATTTTGCATATACATCTCGTAACTTGTTGTTGATCAATTTTGCATAAACTTGGGTAGACGATATGTCCGAATGACCAAGCATGGACTGAATCGAATGCAGGTCCGCCCCATTTTCCAAAAGGTGTGCCGCAAAAGAATGGCGCAAGGTATGGGGTGTAATCTTCTTTTCAATGCCTGCTTTTTTTGTATAGTAACCCATGATTTTCCAAAAACCCTGTCTTGTCATTCTGCTACCATTCATATTGACAAATAGCGCCTGTTCACCGGGGTTGGCGATAGAGCCTCGAATATAACTCATATAATTTTCCAGCGCAACAAGCGCCATTTTACCAACAGGTATAATCCGCTCTTCCTTTTGTTTCTTGCAGCGAACATAACTAAGTCTTGTGTTTACATCACCTAAATTTAGCTCTATCAATTCGCTAACACGCATGCCCGTTGCATACAAAAGCTCCAGCATAGCTTTGTCGCGCACCGTTTTCGGTTCACTGCCGTCCGGTTGTTCTAACAATTTTGAAACTTCCTCGGTTGTTAAAATCTCTGGAAGGGTTTTCTCTTGTTTTGGTGGCGCAATATGTTCCGCAGGATTCTCCTCCACCACTCCGGTCAATACGAGATACACAAAAAATTGCTTCACAGAAGCGATATATCTTGCAACTGTTGCCGATTTTTTCTGTTCCCGATTTAATTGCTCTACAAAGGATACAACATGTTTTTTTTCTACCTGTGATAACCGTTTTATCTTCATACTACGGACGAAATCAGTAAAATGCACTACATCATTATAATATGCAACCGCTGTATTTTTTGTAATGCTGCTCTCTGAAAGATGTTTTCGATATTGTTCTAGAATTTGTTTCATGTTAAACTCCAACTTTAAATAAAATGCGATGCAAACAAACCAATTAAAAAGGGTTCAATATACGCTTGTATCAAAGCTGCAACTGCTGTAAGCGTCATAAAGATAAGACCGAATAGAAACGGTATAATAATTTCGCTTTTAAAATCTATATTTCCACGAAATATCTGATGTGCATTTTTCATGCAATAAAAACTATATACCAAGCAACACGGCGCACCTATAATGATGTGGGGCAAAATAGCGGTGAGCAAAATAAGAAGCGCTTTTATACCAAACACACGAAACAGACAAAGCAGTACTGTTCCGTACGAAAAGCCAAAGATCGCCATGCGAAGCAGTATAATTGGAACGCCAATTACCGTAAGCGAAGAAAAAAACAACAGCAGTGCAAGTTTTCCGTATTGCATCAAAGACAAATAAAAGGTTCCACCTGAGTCATATCCGGCATTTTTTGTATTCAACAAAAAATCATGAAGATATAGCCTGATCTCCTCTTCGGGCAAATGTTTTGCTGTAACTGCCAAAGAAAAGAATAGCCCACCCAGAAAAAACACACACAAAAGCAGATAACCCTTTAAATTTGCTTGCACAAGCGCAGTTATGCGCGATTTAATTTGTTTTATCAATTACAATCCCTCTTTTCTCATATCGTAGAGCATGTACAATACAATATATGAGAAAAGAGCAATTCACAGAACCAAAATTACGTCAACCTTCCTCTAAACCATTTGTCTGTTCCGCATCATAATTGCCATCAATTTTCCCGTCCGATAGATAATCGTCAATCACAAGCTTGACAGATGCACAAACCGGAACGCCTAAAATCATTCCAACCGGACCAAATAAGCCGCCAAAAACCGTGACAGATATCAAAACCAGAAGCGGGCTTATGCCAACCTGTGAACCAACGATTTTGGGTTGAATCAAATTGCCGTCAATCTGCCCCATAATAAGCTGGAACACCAATACCCAGATTGCGCTGAGCGGACCTAAGCTGATCATACTAATGAGATATGTAATGATCGCAGCTACAATTGGTCCAAAAAATGGAATTAAATTCCCGACTGCAACTGCGAGTCCGAGAAATACGGCATAGGGCACGCCAAAAATTGCGAACACTACACCGGATATTGTACCAATTAAAACAGAATCTAAGAATAGTCCGGCAAAATATGAGCGAAAAAGTGCAATTATTTTATGAATGTAAAATGTAAAAATATCTGCCTTGCTACCAATTTTTAATCTACCGCGAACCTTTGCCAGAAACAGCATAATCCCGTCTTTTTCTAAAATGATATATATTGAAATTATAATGCTTACAAAAAAGGAAATAAAAGAGTTGGCAATGCCGGTAATAACAGATAAGTATTGATTTAAACGTTCAAAATTAAAGTAATTCACTAAAATTTCACTGATAAAAGACAAGTCGAACTTCGGCAAAAAATCTACATGTGACATAAGTTGATTCAGCCGTTCTGCATAGCTTGGTATTTTTACAATCAGGTCTTCTATGTTTTTGTACAAGACCGGAACAATAAATTTTACAGCAACAGAAATTATGGCGATGAACACGACGTAAATAACCAATACCCCTAATACCTTTGCACGTTTAGCAACCAGGCGGCACGGAACTTTCCTGATAAGGTTTTCCACTTTTTTGGCCGGTTTATATGCAAAAAGTGCAATCAGCAGAGCAATAATGCAGGGTGTCAACACCTGTAAAATCTTGCCGAGGAATAAAAATATGTTATTTAAATTATCAACAGATTTGTACACCAGTATTAACAAAATTCCCGTAACGATCAGCGTTAGCCAGCTACTTTTAAATGTTTTCTTCATACACTGCTCCTTTAATTGTCTGAATACTGTTTCAAAAGGTTATTTTTTATTTCCCACAAAGCAGGAGAAAGGTCAACATAATATTTGTGCGGAAACTCAAACCGCTTCACCTCGTCCCAAAGGCGATCAATTTCTTTCGCGCAATGGAGTTTAATTTCATGCACATCAGGGCTTTGATAAATCAATTTTCCGTGGACATATATTTGTTGAGTCAGCTTTTCTGCTTTAAAATTCGTAACTTGTTTTCTTTTCCATGTATGCTCCGGATCAAAAATTTCGTAGGGTTTTGTACTGTCAATCTCTTCTCCAAACAAAGTGATGACATCAGCAATCGCTTCTCCGCTCTCGTTTGAGAATAAGCGATACACCTCTTTAAAGCTTGGATTTGTAATCTTTTCAATATTTTCGCTAACTTTGATTTTTGGTATCATTTCTCCGTTTTTTTCAACCGCAACCAGTTTATATACTCCACCGAACACCGGATCTGATTTTGAAGTTATCAGCCGTTCACCAACACCAAAAGAATCAATTTTAGCACCCTGCAACAACGTGTCACGAATAATATATTCGTCTAAGGAATTTGACGCAGTAATACCACAGTCAGGAAAACCTGCGTCATCCAGCATTTTCCTTGCTTTTTTGGAAAGATACGCAATGTCGCCCGAATCAATGCGGATTCCTTTGGGGCGATGTCCCATTGGTACAAGGATTTCACGAAATACACGAATTGCATTCGGAACGCCGGACTTTAACACATTATATGTGTCTACCAGCAAAACACAGGAGTCAGGATATGTCTTTGCATATGCAATAAACGCTTCATATTCTGAATCGAAAAGCTGAACCCAGCTGTGCGCCATCGTGCCCATGGCAGGGATTCCCTCTGTTCGTTCTGAAAGCGTGCATGCAGTACCACTACAACCCGCAATGTATGCTGCTCTGGCACCGTACACCGCACCATCGTAACCCTGCGCACGTCTTGATCCAAACTCCATGACCGCACGTCCTTCTGCTGCGCGTACAATACGGTTTGCTTTTGTCGCAATCAGGGATTGATGGTTCACAGAAAGCAAAATCATTGTTTCGATAAACTGCGCCTGTATCACGGGACCGCGTACGGTGATAATGGGCTCGTGTGGAAAAATCGGTGTTCCTTCCGGAATTGCCCACACGTCACAGCAAAAGGAAAAGTTTTTTAAATAGTCCAAAAATGCTTCATTGAAAATCTGTTTGCTGCGTAAATATGCAATATCCTCTTCGCTGAACGACAAGTTTTCAATATAATCAATCACTTGCTTTAAACCTGCCATAATGGCGAACCCGCCATTGTCAGGAACTTTTCGAAAAAACATATCGAAATACGCAATTTCGTCTTTTTTTCCATGCTCAAAATACCCGTTTGCCATCGTTAGTTCATAAAAATCGGTAAGCAGCGTAAGATTTTCAATATTCATAGCGGTATCTCCGTTTCAGGCTTGTCTTTTTTAAAAAAGTTCTTTTATAATCTGTTCCATTTCCGGACGTTTCGCATCAATGTCACGGCACAGCTTCAGTTGGTTTCTTGCTCTGTCTAAATTATGTGTATCATACTTAATCTTAAAATATGTATCCCCGTTTAAATAATCCGTTAGAAAACGGATGCCACACTCAAAGGTCATGAGTTTTGCAGAAAATGGCAAAAGTTCTATTTCCTTCTCAGTCATAGAATCTTTTACTTCTTCTAAAAATCCCTTAGCAAAGGCTTTAAAAAGTTCTAAATCAAAAGTAACCTTGTCTAAATCCGTTTCGTCCTCCGCCGCAGTATTTGCGCCGTAACGAAGCGCATCACCAAAATCATATAAAAGTGATCCAGGCATAACTGTATCCAGATCAATCACGCAAATTGCTTTCTCGGTTTCCGTATCAAACAAAACATTGTTGAGTTTCGTATCGTTGTGCGTTACACGGCAAGGAACTGTTCCTTTTTTCATTTCCTCAGATACGATACCGGTTTCATCTGCCTGTAAAAGCGCGTAGTCCACCTCTTCCCTGCAACTTTCCAGTCTGCCACAAACATCTTCTTCAACCGCTTTACGCAACGCTGCCAGACGGGAGGGTGTATCATGAAAATGTGGAATCGTTTCGTATAATTTATCAGCAGGAAAATCTGCCAGCATATTTTGAAAACGTCCAAACGCTCTTGCTGCCCCATAGAACTGCATAGGAGCCGGAGATTCTTCGTATGCAATACTGCGATCAACTAATTTATACATTCTAAAACATGCACCGTCATCCGCGCGATAATAAGGCTTACCGTCTTTAGTAGAAATAAAGTGAAGTGTTTCTCTTTCGCAATCGCCGCCTGCCTCATTAATTTTTTGACGAAGATGCTCTGTCACACTGAAAATATTATCCATCATTTCGTCCGGATTTTTAAATACGTTCGTATTGATTTTTTGTAAAACATATGACTGTTTCCCTTTTTTTGCCAGTGTTGTATCATTGATATGACCATTTCCAAACGGTTCTCCTGTGGTATCAAGACCAAAAATTTCGCAAAGTTCTGCAGTGTGTTTTGTAATCATATTCTATTCCATCCTTTTTTATTATTTACTATAGTAGTCATGATAATCATTTTAACACATTTTTTTCTATTTAGCAAGAATGAATTCGATTTATTAAACAAATTATAGAATATATTAAAAAATGTTTCCATTTCAAAAAAATTGTGGTATACTATTCATATAAGATATTACGCAAGGAGGACACAGATTATGGATAAAATTATCTCTGAGATCAAAAGTACTGCAGACAAGGTTGTGAAAAAATCTGTCGAACTGGCCGAACTTTCAAAAATCAAACTCAGCATCGCCAGTACCAAGTCGGAAATCGGTGCAAATTACAAAACTTTAGGCGAACTCGTTTATCTCGCGCAAAAAAGCGAAAAAGCTGACAACGACAAAATCACGGAAATAATTGAAAAGATTGATAAGCTTAACGAAAGACTTGAAGAGCTCAACGAGATTTATTCTTCCCTGAAAAACGAAAAAATCTGTCCGGACTGCAGCAAAGCAAATCCGATGGATCAGGCATATTGCGGCAGTTGCGGTCATAAATTTGAAACTGCTGAAGAGGAAGTATATGAGGGTGATGTAATCGACGTTTAACCTCTGTGAAATTTAAATTTTTATTGACAAATTTTCTTTTTTCACTTATAATATAACACTAGGAATTGTGAAATGTAGGTGAAAAAGTGAAAAACGAATATAATGATGTGCCGATGGTTGTCATAAAGCGTCTTCCCCGCTATTATCGGTACTTGGGCGAACTCAAAAAACAAGGCACAAGTCGCATTTCCTCTGCAGCACTTAGCGAAAAAATGGGAGTTACTGCATCTCAAATTCGCCAGGATTTTAATTGTTTTGGCGGATTTGGGCAACAAGGGTATGGATATAATGTTGAAAATCTGCATAACAAAATAGGATCCATTCTTGGGTTGAGTCGCGGTTATGAACTAATCATCATCGGCGCTGGTAACATGGGGCACGCCTTGGTAAATAGCGCCAGTCTGGAAAAACGCGGTTTTCATGTAATCGGCGTTTTTGACAACGATAATAAAAAAATAGGCACACAGATTAAAAATATCCCCGTTCGCCACATCGATACATTAGAGGAATTCTGCCATCAAAACCATGTGGACATTGCCGCATTGTCTCTCCCCAAAAGCGAAGTGCGCGATATGGCGAACCGTTTGATTTCACTTGGTGTAAAAGGTCTTTGGAACTTTTCCTATACAGAAATTGCCGTTCCCGATGATGTTGCCATTGAAAACGTTCATTTGACAGATAGTTTGATGACCTTATCTTATAAAATCTCACAAAACAACGAAAACTAAAATCAGTCTGCCTGGATAGCAGACTGAATATGCGTCTGTAGCTCAGCTGGATAGAGCACTAGCCTCCGACGCTAGGTGTCGCAGGTTCAAATCCTGTCAGGCGTAC
>JAZNIA010000150.1:0-2246 GCA_045577195.1 Congzhengia sp. | reverse complement strand
AAAAACGAGGCAATTGCAAAATGCAATTGCCTCGTTTTTTTATTATAACAATGATGATTTAATGAAATACAACTGTGAATGTCGAGCCTTCACCTAAAATGCTGTTTACAGATATTTCCGCATCGTTGTTTTGCACAATGTGTTTTACAATGGAAAGTCCCAGTCCCGTACCGTTTACCTTTTTAGAATGACTTTTATCTACGCGGTAAAACCGTTCAAACAAACGGTCAATTGAATCACTCGGAATACCAATGCCCGTATCAGCAACAGAAAATGTGTTGTGAGTGATTGTAACTGTTACGCTACCCGCGGGCTTGTTGTACTTGATTGCGTTGTCACAAAGGTTAAAAATAAGCTCGTAAATCTGACTTTTGTTGGCGTGAACAGTGCTGTCTCCGCCAAGCAGGGAAAAAGAAATACCTGCTTGTTGTGCGCGCGAAGCCAAAGATTCTAAAACGTCTTCGGCAACTGTGCGTAAAGATACGTTTTCTTTTTCTACTGCGGTGTCATTTTCCTCTAAATTAGAAAGGGCAATAATGTCGTCAATTAAAGTAATTAAGCGCGCACTTTCTTTTTCAATTTTTTCGACAAAGCCTTTTACGTCTTCGGGTTTTGCAATCCCGTTCGTAATAATCTGAGAATAACCAAATATGGTGGTTAAAGGCGTTTTCAGCTCATGGGACACATTGGCTGAAAATTCGCGGCGAATCTGTTCTGCGCGATATTTTTCGCTCACGTCAAAGAGCAAAATCACAACGCCTGAAACCAGGTTACTTTCAAATACCGGCGTAAAAAACATTTGATAGGTTTTTGTATCGTAAGAAAATCGTACATCATTATTTTGTCCGTTTAAGGCTTTTTCTAAACTGCCTGCAAACTGCGCGCCTGCCGCAACGGAAAGAAAGGGTCTGTATTTTGCATCGCGTTCTGCAAGATTTAAAATGCCCAGTGCGCAGCGGTTGATGGAAAGAATATTTCCGTTTTTGTCCAGAATAATTAAGCCTTCGTTCATGTTTTCTGTAACCGCGTTGAGCTGAAGCTTCTGGGATTTTGCTTTATCGCTTTGTCTTTTTAGCTCTGAATCCTGCGTGGTAAGCCTGCTTAGAAGCGGTTTTACCTCTTCGTACATATCGCCAAGGTCTGTGTAATCGGTTGATGCTGTATGGCGAAATGGTTCTAAAATATGATTGGTTACAGCGCGGGCTATTTTTGCACAAATCAGCCAAATCAAAAACACTGTAAGCAAAGAAAAAATGAGAAAGTCGCGAAACAGTGCAGGGAAGTCGCTGTAATTGCGCAGCGCAGTATAAACGGCTGCCAGAATAAACAGCACAAAAAGCGTCAAAGCAAGGGTAACCAATAATTTCATGCTGCGATAAATTTTATGAAACATATTTAATCCACCTTATATCCGACGTTACGTACCGTTTCGATGTATTGACCGGCTTTTCCGAGCTTTTGCCGAAGTGTTCTGATATGTACATCTACTGTGCGCGATTCGCCGGTAAAATCCGTGCCCCAAATTTGCATCATCAGGCGGTCCCGGGATAAAACCAAACCTTTGTTTACAATGAGCCTCTTTAAAAGCTCAAACTCTTTGTAGGTCAGTATAACCTCATGGCTTCTGACAGTTACCTTGCGCGAGCTTTCGTCCACGGTAATATCCTTGTAACGGAGCACGTTACATTCAACAGGTTTTGCAGAACGCCTCAAAACGGCATTGATTCTGGAAATCAGTTCGGGAATATCGAAAGGTTTTGTCACATAATCGTCCGCTCCGCCATCTAAAGCCTTGATTTTATCAATCTGTCCGGATTTTGCCGTCAGCATGATTGTAGGAATGGAAGCTGTTTCGGGATTGTCCTTTAGTACCTTTAAAATACGCATTCCATCCTCGCCGGGCAACATAATATCCAGAAGTACAAGGTCGGGGCGTTTTGAATAGAGCGCATCATAAAATGGTTTCGCACACTCAAAACCCGTCACAGAAAATCCTGCAGAGGATAACGTATATTCAATTAACTCGCGGATGTTTTTATCATCCTCAACACAAAAGATTGTCTGCATAACAAATTCAGCCTTTCAAAAGGTTAAATGACATATTTTTGCTTGTATGCCTCGTAGTGTTTTGCAAAATCGTTTTCGCCCTCACCCTTGACATGGGACAAGTATTCATGTGTTTCAAAGCTATCATTTGCAACCTCAATGAGACAAACTGCAACGTTGGAGCAGTGGTCTGCAACACG
>JAZNIA010000149.1:0-4703 GCA_045577195.1 Congzhengia sp. | reverse complement strand
ATAGTCTTTTTTAATTGCAACATTAGAAAATTGTTTTGTGTTATGGATGATTTTTGCAACATCTGCACCTTGGTTAAATCCAATCTCAAATGCAAGACGTCCGCCAGGTGATAAATGCTGGATTGCAAGTTCTGTGATACGGTGGTAAAAGCACAGTCCGTCGCTTCCGCCATCCAATGCATATTTCGGCTCGTAATTTTTAACATCATCGGGTAGGGAAGCGAGTACACCTTCTTCAATATATGGTGGATTGGATACGATACAGTCAAATTGTCCGTCAAAAGGTAATGGCTCAAAAACATCTGATAAGAAGAGCTTAACTCTTTCTGTAACATGATGCATAGCAACATTTTTTTGCGCCACTTCAAGACAGGATTCATACTTATCCACGGCTGTAACAGATGCATGCTTTAAATAATACGCAACACCAATTGCAATTGCACCGCTTCCTGTACATAAATCTAAAATTTTGGGAGCAGAATGGGTTTTATATGCATCTATGATATACTCAACTAACAGTTCTGTTTCGGGACGCGGAATTAAAACGCCCGGCTTTACAAATAAGCCCAAAGACATAAACTCTTTTTGATTTGTAAGATAACCAATCGGCTCATTTTGGTATCTTCGTTTAATCAGTGCGTTAAATGATTCTCTGTGCGCTTTTTTAAGCAGAGATTTGTTCTTTAAAACAAGATCAATACGCGAACAAGAAAGAACAAAAGAAAGTAAAATCTCACTGTCTAAACGCGGAGATGGAATGCTTTTATTCTCTGATAAATACCTTGTTGCAGTTAACAAAGCTTCGCCGATGGTGACATCATTACCATTTATCGTCATTTTTATCCCCCGTAAGCACACTTTTTAACGCCTCGATCGCAACTTCGATCTGCGCATCATCCGGTTCTTTCGTTGTAATCTTCTGAAGCCACATACCAGGTGCGCTAATGATATCTACGATAACGCCGCTATGTCTTCCGGCAAATTTAATTAGCTCATAGGAAATACCTGCAACAGCGGGAAGCAGAGCTAGGCGAATTACAACGCGCATAATAGGGTTATCCCAGGAAATAAAGGAAAACATAATAATACTGATAATCATAACCAAAATTAAAAAGCTGGTGCCACATCTCGGATGAAGTCGTTTTTGTTTTTTTACATTTTCAACCGTCAATTCTTCGCCTGCCTCGTAACAGAAAATGGACTTGTGCTCAGCACCGTGATATTCAAACACGCGACGAATGTCCTTCATTTGTGATACTGCTAAAATATACAAAACAAAAATGACGATACGAACAATACCTTCTAATAAGGTTGACAAAAAATTGTTGTTTAAGTGCATGAAATCGCGAAGCAACCCAACCAAAAAGGTAGGAAGGAGCATAAACACACCAACACCAAACGCCAATGCAATGGCAACAGATGCAAAAATTGCACCTGTTAACATTTTCTCATTTTTTTTATTATAAGCTTTAAGCTCCTCGTCCGTCATAGCCTCTTTTTTCTTTTTATCTTCTTCGTCTTCAATATCATAAAATTCAGCAGAGAACATCAGTGCTTTTGTGCCGGAAATCAAGGATTCAAAAAAGGAGAAAACACCGCGAATTAACGGGATTTTGTTTATTTTATATTTTTGGACAAACGAGTAGACAGGCTTTTTTTCTACAATAATTTCGCCGTCAGGCTTTCGCACCGCAATCGCCGATTCTTTCGGACCACGCATCATAACGCCTTCAATAACGGCTTGTCCGCCAATACTCGTAATATGACAAGCATTTTGTTTGTTTTTTTGCATAAACTCTACCTGCACTTTCTAAAAATACTATCATCTTATTCTACCATATACACCAATAAAAAACAATGAAAATATTATAAACTTTTGAAATAATTGTGCTCGAGTTGTCAATAATAAAACCGAAGACGGGAGGAATCAATATGTTAAATATAATTACGACAGCAATTCAAATGTGGCTGCTTTGCATTATGGCTCTTTATTTTTATACCATGTTAAAATCACAAAGAGGTGCAAAAAACGGTATCCAAAAGGAAGCTGGCGTTGAATTGGAAAAACTTCGCAAAATGCAAAAAATTGCACTAACGGAGCCGTTGTCGGAAAAAACGCGTCCTTCCGATTTGCGGGAAATCGTTGGCCAGGAGGATGGTGTCAAGGCACTAAAAGCTGCACTTTGCGGCAAAAATCCGCAGCATGTTATCATATACGGGCCGCCCGGAGTTGGAAAAACTGCCGCTGCAAGAACCGTATTAAAGGAAGCAATTGAAAATCCTACATCCCCCTTTGGTAAACAGGCAAAATTTATCGAAATGGATGCAACTACAATGCGGTTTGATGAGCGCGGAATAGCAGACCCATTGATGGGTTCGGTACATGATCCAATATATCAGGGAGCCGGAGCTTATGGCCCTGCAGGAATCCCGCAGCCAAAGCCCGGTGCTGTCACAAAGGCGCATGGAGGAATTTTATTTATAGATGAAATTGGGGAATTGCATCCGGTTCAAATGAATAAGCTCTTAAAGGTATTAGAGGACAGAAAGGTGCATTTTGAATCTGCATATTACGCAAGAAACAACCGAGATATTCCGCTTTATATTCACGAAATTTTCCAAAAAGGGATGCCTGCAGATTTTCGCTTGGTTGCAGCAACTACCAGCTCTCCGGAGGATATTCCGCCCGCGCTACGTTCCAGATGCACTGAAATTTATTTTCGCGCTCTTAGCAAAAAGGAAATTGTTAAAATATGCGAAAACGCTGCAAAAAAAGGCGGTTTTTATATTCAAAGAGAAGCGCTTGATAAAATATCCGATTATGCAGATAACGGTCGCGATGCTGTAAATATTGTGCAAACAGCCGGCTCTTGCGCAGCTTTGGAGAACAGAAACAGAATCACAATAGAGGACATTGAATGGATTGCTGAAACAAGCAGATATACGCCGAAAACAAGTATTAAAGTAAATCATGAATCATTGATTGGACGCGTAAATGGATTGGCGGTATACGGTGCAAATATGGGTACTGTAATGCCAATTGAGGCAGACGCACACCCATGCGTGAGTGGGGAAGGACGCATCAAAATTACAGGCGTTGTGGAGCAGGAAACCATCAAAAGAAGAGGGCAGTCGCTTACACGAAATAGTACAGTTAAGGCGTCGGTTGAAAATGCCATGACAGTGCTGGCAGAAAAATTTCAAATCAATCCGAAAGAGTATCATATTCATTTAAATTTCCCGGGTGGAATGCCGGTTGACGGTCCCTCGGCAGGTGTTGCTATTTTAATCGCACTTTATTCCGCGATTTTAAATATACCGGTACAAAACGACATTGCGTTTACGGGCGAACTATCCATTTTCGGAAAAGTAATGCCCGTAGGTGGTGTATGTGAAAAAGTAAACGCCGCAAAGGATGCAGGTGCAACAAAAGTCTATATCCCGTATGATAACGACCGTAGTTTTTTGCATGGTCAAGGAATCGCGGTTTACCCCGTGCGTTCCATTTCTGAGGTCATGAATGAAGTATTTAAAAAAGAAACAAATATAGAGAACAGCAGTTATTCTGTACCTGGCGAACAAATTTTAACGGCAGAAAGCGCTGTAGATGGACTCATGCATTAAGAAACGGGCTATCGTTTGCTTACGATAGCCCATTTGTTTATTCTTTTGTGATATCTGACAATGGATTGCTGCTCGAGGCTGTGCGAAGCTGTTCGTCGTCTAAATGTGTATAAATTTGAGTGGTAGAAAGATTTGTATGACCTAAAATTTCCTGAAGCACACGAACATCAACATGACCATGGCGATACATAAGTGTTGCGGCTGTGTGCCGTAGTTTATGTACGGAATATTTTGTTGTGTCGAGTCCAGCAGCCTCTAAGTGTTTTTTTACCACATGTTGAATTGTTTTTACGCTGATCCTTTTATTTAAACGACTTAAAAACAGCGCATCCTTGTACTGTGCCTGAATTCCGTCGCGGGGACGTTCATTTTCAATGTAATCCCGAATGGCCTTCATGCAGGCGTTGTTTAGATACACAGTCCGTTCTTTGTCGCCTTTACCAAAAACTGTAAGTTTATCTTCGCGTATGTTTCTCATATTGATGCCCGCAAGCTCAGAAAGACGAAGACCGCAGTTTAAAAATAACGTAATCATTGCGTAATCACGATATTTGTATGTTCCGTCAATATGATCTAAAAGCTGTTTGCTTTCATCGAGTGATAAGTATTTTGGTAGGGTTTTAGGAATTTTGGGTGAATCTAATTCGGCAGCAGGATTTATTTCAATCAGTTTTGCCTTGTTTAATAAGTATTTAAAAAAGGATTTTAAAGAGGATACCTTTCTTGCGCGGGAGTTTGCATTATTCAATCGTTCACGAAGCGTGTAGGATAAATACTCATATAAATCATGGAGCGTGATATTGCGAATAAATTCGATCGAAATATCTGAAATCGGAATAGAATCAAATTCATCCAATGTAGCTTCATTTTTTAAAACTTTCATATATCTAAGAAACGTTCTTAGGTCAAAATAATATTCGTCAACAGTCTTAGAGGATTTTCCTTTAATGGTTTCCATATAAGTTATAAAATCTTTCAGATAATAAGGCGCTTCGCTTATAAACTGCTGATTCGGCATAGAACCCACTCCTCCTTTTTCGACTACTCCCAATTATACAAAATTCTTATTTTGTATAATT
>JAZNIA010000148.1:0-3118 GCA_045577195.1 Congzhengia sp. | reverse complement strand
CCCCATCTTTGCACACTATTTCACACGCATCTGTGCTAGAATAAAGAAAAGGGGCGGAGTGTGTATTTTGGTACAATTTTTCTGGTATACCAATGGTATACCAATGGGATACCCAGGTTAGGATAGGTTAGGATAGGTTAGGTTAGGATAGAGAGAGGGGAACAAAAAAGCGTAAAAAAAATCTCTCTCCCCAAAAACACAAAACAAAATATTAAAAAAAGCAGCGCAATTGCCTGCAGAAAATTTGCAAACAATGCGCCGCTTTATTCTCAATCGTGTTATTTGTCCAGAAACTTTTCCATCAGGCGATAGCCCGGCTCAATGAAAAGTCCCGTAGACTTTGCGTTGGTCTCGTTGTATGTAAGGCCTGCGCCCGAATCGGTTCTGCTGTCGTAAATCACAAAGGGAATCGCGTCGCGCACATGGGTTTTCAGTGAAATCGGCGTAGGATGGTCAGGCGTGATTAACACACGAAAATCCTCGCCCGTGGATTTTAAGTATTCCACAACAGGACCTACAACCTTTTCGTCAATCAGCTCAACGGATTTGATTTTGCCCGGCAAATCACCATGGTGACCGCACTCGTCCGGTGCTTCCATGTGGATATAGACCAAATCCGTGCCGTTTGCTAAGGCGTCTATTGCAGCCTGTGCTTTTCCGTCAAAATTGGTGTCGATGTTGCCCGTTGCACCCTTGACCTCCAAAACGGACATTCCGCTGCCAAATCCGATGCCTTTTAGCAAATCTACGGCGGAAATCATGGTGCCGTGAACTCCGTACTTTTCGCAGAAACGGTCAAGCTGCGGTTTTGTGCCCTCTCCCCAGATCCAGAGCGTGTTGGCAGGGTTTAAGCCGCGCGCAATTCTCGCAATGTTAATGGGGTGGTTTAAAAGCAGCTCATGGCTTTTTTTCATAATGCTTAAAATCACATCTGCACCCTCGCCCTTGGGCAGATACTCCGTTATTTTCCGGTCGGAAATATCGTGCGGCGGAGTTAAGGTTACATTGGTTGAGCCGCCGTCCCACACCATCAGGTGACGGTAGCTGGTGCCGCCATAAAACGTAATATCCGGTATTTGAATATGCTCTTTTACGTAGTCAATCAGCTCATGCGCCTCAGCCGTTGTGATTTCGCCGGAAGAGTAATCTACCATGGTTTTGTCCGCAAAATCCGCCTCGTTTGAGAGCGTTACCACATTGGCGCGAAAGGTCACGTCGGTGTCCTTTAAGGTAACGCCGATGGAAAGTGCCTCCAAAGGAGAGCGACCCGTATAGTATTGTACCGGGTCATAGCCCATCACGCTCAGGTTTGCTACATCGCTGCCGGGAGAAAGACTCTCATGAACAGTTTTAACCAGTCCCATCTCTCCCATTTTACAGAGTGCGTCTATATTTGGTTTATTTGCAACGTCTAAAGGCGTTTTGCCGCCTAAGCTTTCGCAGGGGTAATCCGCCATGCCGTCGCCTAAAAAAATGACATATTTCATTTTAAATCTCCTGTCTTTTGTTATGCGTCTCACAAAAAGCGCAAACATGCATCCATTTATTCCTCCGCTTGCGGCAGCATAGGCTCTTGCACCGATTCGTCTGCAGCAGGCGTAATTTCACAGGGGAGAATGATTGTAAAGGTGCTACCCTTCTCCTCCTCACTGGAAACTTCGATATAGCCGCCGTGGAGCTTTACAACGTCCATAGCGATGGAAAGACCAAGTCCCGTTCCGCCCGTGTCTCTGGCTCTGGCTTTATCCACGCGGTAGAAGCGGTCGAATATTTTCTGGATTTCGTCCTTCGGGATACCGATTCCCGTGTCGGAAATACGAATCATGATGTTGCCAAGGTCGCGCATCAGTTCGATTTTTACGATACCGCCCGGCTCCGTGTATTTAATGGAGTTGTCTGCAATGTTATAAATCGCCTCGGTTAAGCTGTCACGGTCAACAGACATAGAAAACTCGTCCTCCGGCGGGGTAAATACAAATTCGATTTCTTTGTTCTGCGCCAGCGGGGTCAGTTTTTCTGCAACCTCCGCGGTCATTTCTGTAACGGAATGAACCTCAACGTTCATGCTTTTAAAGCTCTGGTCCATTTTGGTCAGGTCTAAAAGACGCTGCACAATACGGGTTAAGCGCTCAACCTCATCGTTCATATCCGTTAGAAACTCCCGCAAAAACTGCGGGTCGGGGTTTGGCGTGGAAAGCAGTGAATCGGACAAAAGCTTAATAATAGACAGCGGGGTTTTGAGTTCATGGGAGGCGTCAGACACGAATGCGCGCCGTTTTTCCTCCAGCTCTGCCACGCGGTCAATCAGGTCATTAAATGCAACAACAAGGTCACCGATTTCGTCACGGCTGTTTATGTCACACTTTTGCAGCTTGTCCTTTGGCATATTTTTAATAAACTTCGTCAGCTTTTCAATCGGCATGGTCAAAACGCTTGCCATGGTTGTGCCAAACAGAATAACAAACAGCGTCAGCACAACGCCAAACATGAAAATCGCGCCCGCGATATGGTTTACGATTTCTTCAACGGAATCACCGTTTGCGGTAACCAAAACGGCACCAACGGTTTTTGCGTCCCGGATAATGGGCACGGAAGCTTCAATGTTCCATTTGCCGTTTTCCTCATAGAACACAGCATTGTCCTTTCCGCTGGATAGTACCTTCGTAACGGGTTCATAGATATAGAGCTTTCCTTTGTAGCTGCCTTCACCGTAGGAGTCAAAATACACGCGGCTCTGATTGTCCAAAATCATGGCGCGAAAACCCACCTCGATGGGCATGGTTTTCATTTTCTCACCGATTTGCACCTCGTCGAACCGGTCTGTCTGCACGCTGGCAATGACGTTTGCACGGGTCAAAATCTCCAGCTTTTTCTGGTCCAGCAGATAGGTTCTGAGTGTTCCAAGCATATAGGTTCCGATAATCACCAAAACGGTGATAACGATAATCATGTAGGTTGCAATGATTTTGCCTTTGATGTTAAACAGTCGGTTTTTAAACTTCTTTAAAATAGTAACCTACCCCCCATTTTGTGTGAATAAAACGGGGCTCTGCAGGGTTTGGCTCAATTTTTTCACGAAGACGTCTTACGTGAACGTCAACAGTTCTTACATCGCCGG
>JAZNIA010000147.1:0-9892 GCA_045577195.1 Congzhengia sp. | reverse complement strand
TATAAACTTTTTTATATAAAATCGATTTTACTACTTAAAAAGGGGTGCATTTTCTTATGAACAAAGTAATGAAACAAGGGCTGACATTTGACGACGTTTTGCTCGTTCCGCAAAAGTCTGAAGTAACGCCTGACATGGTGGATTTGTCCACGCAACTGACAAAAAAAATTAAGCTTAATATTCCGCTGATGAGCTCCGCAATGGATACGGTTACGGAGTCTGCTATGGCAATTGCAATGGCAAGAGAAGGCGGTATCGGCATTATTCATAAAAATATGACCATTGACGCGCAGGCAACAGAGGTTGATAAGGTAAAGCGTTCGGAGCACGGAATCATCATTGACCCGTTCCACTTAACACCGGATCGTACCTTAGAGGAAGCAGACCAGCTCATGGGAAAATACAGAATTTCCGGTGTTCCGATTTGTGAAAACGGAAAACTGGTGGGTATTCTGACCAACCGCGACCTGCGTTTTGAAACGGATTTTTCCAGAAAAATCTGTGAAGTTATGACAAGGGAAAATTTGGTTACTGCACCCGAAGGAACAACTCTGGACCAGGCACAAGAAATCTTAAGAAAACATAAAATCGAAAAACTGCCGATTGTTGACGGAAGCGGCGTATTAAAAGGCTTAATTACCATTAAGGATATTGAAAAGAGTGTAAAATACCCCAACTCCGCAAAGGATGAAAACGGTAGACTCATCGTTGGTGCGGCACTGGGCGTAACAAAAGATATGTTAGACCGCGCAAAAGCTTTGGTTGATGCTAATGTTGACGCGTTCGTGTTAGACTCTGCACACGGACACAGCGCAAATATCATCAACGCAGTTTCTGTTTTGAAAAATGCGTTCCCCGAAATCTCCCTGATTGCAGGTAATATTGCAACCGGCGAAGCAGCAAAAGAGCTGATTAAAGCCGGTGCAGACGCAGTTAAAGTCGGTATCGGTCCCGGTTCTATCTGTACAACCCGTGTGGTTGCCGGTATCGGTGTTCCGCAGGTTACGGCAATTATGGACGTTTATGAAGTTGCGGACAAATACGGCGTTTCTGCTATCGCAGACGGCGGTATCAAGTATTCCGGCGACCTACCCAAGGCAATTGCAGCAGGTGCAAACGCAATTATGATTGGTAGCCTTTTTGCAGGCTGTGAGGAAAGCCCCGGCGAAGAAGAAATTTATCAGGGCAGAAGATTTAAGGTTTACCGCGGCATGGGCTCTATCGCAGCGATGGAGGTTGGCTCCAAAGACAGATACTTCCAGACCAACACCAAAAAACTGGTTCCCGAAGGTGTTGAGGGACGCGTGCCCTTTAAAGGTGCTGTTGCCGACACCATTTATCAGCTGATGGGTGGTCTGCGTGCCGGCATGGGTTACTGCGGCGCAAAAACCGTGGAAGACTTAAAGAAAACCGGCAAGTTTATTCAGATTACCGGTGCAGGCTTGATTGAAAGCCATCCGCACGATATTTCCATTACAAAAGAAGCACCGAACTACAGCGCACACTCTTAATAAACCGATGCATAGCACCGCCTGCGGGCGGTGCTATAAAAGCGTTTGGATAAAAATTCACTGAAAGGCTGAATTAAATGAAGAAGAAATATGATGACAACAGTATATCGTCTTTAAAAGGAGCGGACCGCGTACGTCTGCGTCCCGGTGTCATTTTTGGGTCCGACGGTATAGACGGTTGTGAGCATTCCTTTTTTGAAATTTTGTCAAACTCCATTGACGAAGCAAGAGAAGGGTACGGTACAGAGATTGAAATTACCCGTTTTGCGGACAAGTCCATTGAGGTAAAGGACAACGGTCGCGGTATTCCCATGGGATACAACGAAAACGAACAGCGCTATAACTGGGAGCTGGTTTTCTGTGAACTTTACGCCGGCGGTAAGTACAAAAACAACAGCGGCGAAAACTATGAATACAGCTTAGGCTTAAACGGGTTGGGTACCTGCGCGACGCAGTACAGCTCTTCATACATGGACGTTACCGTTCAGTACGGCGGAAACAAATACTCCATGCATTTTGAAAAGGGAAACCCCGTGGGCGACTTGGTTGTAGAGGAAACAAAAAGCAAAAAAACCGGTTCTACCATCAAATGGCGTCCCGATACCGAGGTGTTTACTGACATCAACATTCCATTAGAATATTATCAGGATGTGTTAAAGCGCCAATCTGTTGTCAATTCCGGCATTAAGTTTATTTTATACAACCAGACCCCAGAAGGTTGGGATATGTATGAATACTGTTATGATAACGGTATTACGGATTATATCGAGGAAATTTCTGCCGGAAAAGCGTTTACGCCAATTTTCTCCTTTGAATCCCAGCGCCGCGGACGTGACCGCGAGGACAAGCCGGATTACAATGTGAAAATGCATTTTGCTTTTTGTTTTAATAACGAAATCAATATGATTGAGTATTATCACAATTCAAGCTTCTTAGAGCACGGCGGCGCGCCGGATAAAGCAGTAAAGAGCGCGTTTGTGGCTGTTTTAGACAAATATTTAAAAACAAACAACAAATATAACAAAAACGAAAACAAAATCGGGTTTGTAGACATTGCAGACAGCTTAATTTTGGTTTCCAACTCCTTTTCCACAATTACAAGCTACGAAAACCAGACGAAAAAATCCATCACCAACAAGTTTATTCAAGAGGCGATGACAGAGGTTTTAAAAGAGCAGATTGAGGTTTGTCTGATTGAAAACAAGGAGGCTGCAGAAAAAATTGCGCAGCAGGTTTTAATCAACAAAAGAAGCCGGGAAAGTGCAGAAAAAGCGCGCGTTGCGGCAAAAAAGAACCTGACCGGTTCGATTGATATGACCAACCGCATCAACAAATTTATCAACTGCCGTACAAAAGATGTTTCGCGCCGCGAGATTTACATCGTAGAGGGTGACTCGGCACTTGGCTCTTGTAAAAAAGGAAGAGACGCAGAGTTTCAGGCAATTATTCCCGTGCGCGGTAAAATTCTAAATTGCTTAAAAGCAGACTATAATAAGATATTCAAAAGCGAAATTATTACGGATTTGGTAAAGGTGTTAGGCTGCGGTATTGAAATTAAAAGCAAGCACTCAAAGGATATTTCCACCTTTGATTTGGAAAATTTGCGTTGGAATAAAGTCATCATCTGTACCGACGCCGACGTGGATGGATACCAGATCAGAACCCTGATTCTTACCATGATTTACGTTTTAATGCCCACTCTGATTAAAGAGGGCAAGGTGTATATCGCAGAATCTCCGCTTTTTGAGATTACCTGCGGAAAAGATACCTATTTTGCCTTTAATGAAGCAGAAAAGGTAGAAATTACCGAGAAGCTGGGTGCAAAAAAATATAAGGTTCAGCGCTCAAAAGGCCTTGGTGAAAATGAGCCGGAGATGATGTGGCAAACCACCATGAATCCTGAAACAAGACGCCTGATTCGTGTAACCTACGATGAGGCAGAGAAAACAGCGCAGATGTTTGATATTCTGCTGGGCGATAATCTTACTGGCAGAAAAGAATATATTGCAGAATTCGGGCATAATTTCTTAGATATGGCAGACATTAGTTAATCAGGTATATAGGAGCTGTAGCAAAATGATTTTTGCTACAGCTCCTTTTGGGCTGGACGGAAATTAGCGCGGTTTTCTTGCCTTGTGTGGTCAGCGTATTTTGCTACATCCCCTTTTTTTATGAAAAAGCGTCCCCAAGCAGTGCTTGGGGACGCCTAAATCTATATTGAGTTTAATTATTTTACTTTGATAACTCTATATATATTTAAATTTTTTCACGCTTTATTTTGCGTACTCAACCGCTCTTGTTTCGCGAATGACATTTACCTTAATCTGACCGGGATATTCCAGTTCTGTTTCGATTTTCTTGACAATGTCGCGAGCAATGAGTGTAATGGAATCGTCCTTAATGTTTTCAGGACTTACCATGATTCTGATTTCTCTTCCGGCTTGAATCGCAAAGGATTTTTCAACGCCTTCAAAGGAATTTGCAATTTCTTCTAATTTTTCTAAGCGCTTTATGTAGGATTCGATGTTTTCTCGTCTTGCACCGGGACGGGCTGCGGAAATCGCGTCTGCCGCCTGGACAATCACTGCAACAATTGTGGTTGCTTCTACATCTCCATGATGCGCCATAATCGCATGAACAATGTCTTTGCTTTCTTTGTACTTCTTCGCAAGGTCTGCACCGATTGTAACGTGAGAACCTTCGATTTCGTGATCGGCAGCTTTACCCAAATCGTGTAACAAACCTGCACGCTTTGCCATGGTAACGTCTGCACCAAGCTCACCGGCAATCAGTCCGGCGATGTGAGATACTTCAATGGAATGCTTTAACACATTCTGACCGTAACTCGTTCTGTATCTCAGTTTACCGAGGAGACGGATAATTTCAGGATGCAAACCATGAACCCCTGTTTCAAAGGTCGCGTTTTCGCCCTCCTGCTTAATTTGCGTCTCAACCTCTTTTTTTGCTTTTTCATACATTTCTTCGATTCTTGCCGGATGGATTCTTCCGTCAACAATCAGTTTTTCCAAAGAGAGTCTTGCAATTTCACGTCTTACAGGGTCAAAACCGGAAAGAATAACTGCTTCCGGCGTGTCGTCGATAATCAAGTCGATACCGGTGAGCGTTTCTAAGGTTCTGATGTTTCTTCCCTCACGACCGATGATACGGCCTTTCATCTCTTCGTTTGGCAAGTTTACAACGGAAACTGTTGCTTCCGCAACATGGTCTGCCGCACATTTCTGAATTGCGCCGGCAATAATATTTTTCGCTGTTTTGTCTGCAGTTTCTCTTGCCTGTGCTTCCAGTTCTTTTACCATGATCGCAGCCTCGTGCTTCACTTCGCTTTCCAGCTTTTCAAGCAGATACTGCTTCGCGTCTTCTTTCGACAGTCCGGACAGTTTTTCTAACATATCCAGCTCTTTTACCCTGATTGTTTCAATTTCTTCACGCAAAACGTCAAGATCTTTGTCTTTTTTATTCAGGCTTTCTTCTTTTTTCTCGATGGTTTCGGTTTTCTTATCGAGATTTTCTTCTTTTTGCTGAATTCTGCGTTCTTGTCTTGAAATTTCGTTGCGCCGCTCTTTAATCTCTTTGTCGAGCTCCTGTCTTGCTTTGTGGTTTTCTTCTTTTGCTTCTAAAAGGGCTTCTCTTTTCTTGCTTTCGCCTTCTTTTTTTGCATTTTCAATGATGCGTTTCGCTTCTGCTTCTGCAGAACCGATTTCTGCTTCTTCCTTTTTTCTGCGGGAAGCATCGCCCATTTTAAACCCAACCAAAGCTGCAACAATAATCAATACAAGTGCCGCAACACCCATTATGATCATTGGTGTCGTCATCTCTTTTCTTTACCTCCTTCTTCTGATATTTTAAAATGAATTGCGATGAAACAATGCCATTTCGATAGATTTGTGCATTCTTATACTATTTTAATATAAATACACTCTTTTATTATACAACCATTTTGTGGCTCTGTCAATCTTTTTTGCGGATTTATTTTTTTAATCAATTCATATCTTTACTTGACCTGTTTTGTTTTTTTTAATATAATAATATCAAAAGGATGGCAGGTGAAAACAGATGGAGATTCAAATTCCCGAAAAGGTGCAAAAAATTTTAGATGCGTTAGAAAAAAAAGGGCACGCTGCCTACATTGTCGGCGGGTGTGTGCGGGATGCTTTATTAAATATTACACCGATGGATTGGGATATTACTACCTCGGCATCTCCTGAGCAGGTAAAATCTTTGTTTGAGAAAACCTTTGATACCGGCATCAAGCATGGTACCGTTACCGTACTGATGGAAAAAGAATCCTTTGAGGTAACCACTTTTCGGCGTGACGGTGTTTATCAAAACCACCGCGCACCAAAGCATGTTTCCTTTACTTCTTCCATCCATGAGGATTTGGCAAGGCGGGATTTTACGGTCAATGCCATAGCATACAATACAAAAGAAGGATTAGTTGACCCCTTTTTAGGGAAAGCAGATTTAGAAAACAAGCTGATTCGATGTGTTGGCGATTCTGACCGTCGTTTTACAGAAGATGCGCTCCGAATGTTACGGGCAGTGCGTTTTTCCGCACAAAAGAATTTTGAAATTGAAGAGAAAACGTATCAATCCATTTGTAAAAATAAGGCTTTGGTGCAATACCTAAGCGCTGAACGCATCATTTCCGAACTGACAAAAATTATGCTTACAGACCGATTGGATCGATTCGAGTTCCTTTATCATACAGGTATTTTAGAATACGTTATGCCTGAGTTTTGTCGCTGTTTTGAAACAGAGCAAAATATTAAGTGGCATATTTATGATGTCGGCCGCCATACCTTAAAAGTCGTTTCCTGTATGGAAAAAAAACCTTATCTGCGTTTTGCCGCCTTGATGCACGACTGGGGAAAACCGCTTACCAAAAGCAAAAATCCCGATGGCAGCGATTCTTTTCGTAACCATGCAAAAAAAAGCGTTTTGTTGGCGGAGCAGTTTATGAACCGATACAAATTTTCAAACTCCGATAAAGATAAAATCGTGCGACTGATTCAAAATCACGACAGAGAGATTATCCCGGAGAAAAAATATGTAAAGCGTGCGGTAAATGCCGTCGGCGATGATATTTTTTTTGATTTGTTAAATTTAAAACGGGCAGATGCTAAGGGGCAAAATTTTTCTCTAACAGAGCCTCGGCTGGCTGTTTATGATAAGATTGAACAATTATATAAGGAATGTAAAGAAAATAAAGAGCCTTTTTCTGTGAAAAATCTTGATATAAACGGGCATGACTTAATCACACTTGGTTATTCCGGAAAAAAAATCGGCGATGCACTGCAGTTTCTTTTAAATTATGTGATAGAACACCCGAATGAAAATGAAAAAGAATTACTATTAAATCTATTAAAAAACAAGGAGCAGTAAAATATCTACTGCTCCAAAATTTTTTTCTCTACTTCTTTCACCGTTTTTGCAAACTGCGTGCATCCTGCGTGTGTAAGTTCCTCCAGACTACCATAACCGTATAGCACGCCAAGGGCTTCTATTCCGTTTGAAGAAGCCCCTAATATATCATCTGCGCGGTCTCCGATCATTAATATTCTGTTTTTATCAAATTGATTACGCTTAATAATATCAAAAATCACGGCGGATTTACTGTTCATACTTTCATCCATAGAAGCACCGCCCAGATAATCAAAATATGAAATAATTCCGAGCCGCTTGAGTATCCCTTTTGCATAAAACAGTGGTTTTGCCGTTGCCAAACACACGATAAAACCTTTTTCTTTTACTGTTTTTAACAGTTCTTCAATCCCCTCATACATGGTTAGCTCATGTATCCCTTTCACAGAATAATATTCTCTGTATTTAGCAAGTGCTACATTTGCTTTTTCTTCGTCCATATGATAATATTTCATAAAGGAATCAATCAGCGGAGGACCTAAAAAACACGAAAGGATTTCTTCATTTTTTTCTTCCAGTTCAAAATAGCGCAACGCATGGCGTATAGAACGAAATATTCCTTGTTTCGAGTCGGTAATCGTACCGTCCAAATCTAAAAATATAATATCTTTATGATGCATAATAAAATATCCTTTTTTTATTTATTTTAACATATTTCTCTTTCCATTTCAATGAATTTGTGATACAATGAAATAGAAATTGTTTTTATTCACATTTTCTTGTTTATAATTTGTTGATTGTGGATAAATTATTTGTTTATAAATTTTGCTTTTACAAATAATTACATTTTTTTAAATTATCCTGTGGATTATTGATAAAATAAACATTTTTTCAACAAGGTTATAAAAAGACTTTTTTCGCTTTATATTGTGCTTTATTTGGGTTTTCCACACAAATAACAGACCCTACTACTATAACTATTAAAATTTATAATTATTTTATAAAAGATGGAGGTTTTTCTTTCTATGAAATTAAAGTGTAATCGCACAGATTTGGTACATGCTGTGAATATTGTAGAAAAAGCTGTTCCCGTGAAAACCACTCTGCCTATTATGGAAGGTATTTTTTTAGAAGCAAAAGATGATTGTTTTCATTTAGTCGGTAATAATATGGAATTGGGAATTGAATGTAACATTCCTGCCAGTGTTGAAGTAAAAGGCATGATTGTGGTAAAAGCAAATCTGTTTAGTGTTGCCGTTAAAAAACTTCCTGATTTTGAGGAAGATGTTTATATTGAGGTTGACGAAAAGGATAATATTAAAATTGCCTGCGGAAATGCAAAATTTGATTTTGCAACCGCTTCTGCTGAAGATTTTCCTCTGCTTCCTTATGTGGATGATGAAAACAGCTTCCATATCAAAGAACGGGATTTAAAGAATATGGTGCGTCAAACAGTTTACGCCATTAGTACAAAAGAGGATAAACCTGTTTTAACCGGTATTTATTTTGATATTGGTGAAAATACAGCACATGTTGTTGGTTGCGATGGATACCGTGTTGCAATCCGAAAAGAAGAAGTTGAAACAGATAAAACCTTTCAGTTTATTTTGCCCGGAAAAAATGCAAAAGAATTACTTTCTGTGATTGGTGATAGTGACGATTTGGTTCAAATATCCCTTTCTAAAAATAATGTTAAATTTGCGCTGGATAACTGCATATTTGTATCCCGCATTATTGAAGGAGAATATTTAAATTATAAATCCGTTGCAGATCATAAAAATAATCTGGTTATAGACGTGGAAACCAGAAAAATACTCCACTCCATTGACCGTGCTGCTATGATTGTTTCTGAATCTGCAAAATCTTATGTTTTATTAAACATCGAAGATGATAGCGTCTTTATAAACTGTGAAAGTGTGATGGGAAAAGTAAACGATAAGTTTAGCGTTAATATGATTGGTGAGCCAATGAAAATTGCGTTTAACCCAAAATATTTGATTGACGCGTTTAAAAACATTGATGATGAAACAGTTAAATTCAGTTTCTCTACACCGGTTACACCAACTGTAATTAAACCCGTAGAAGGTGATAAGTTTACTTATATTGTACTCCCGGTTCGGATTAAATAATGAAAATTAAAGAGACGATTGTTGTGGAAGGAAACTACGATAAAATCCGAATTTCTTCTGTGGTTGATGCAAATATTGTTGTGACAGAAGGATTTCGTATTTTTAAGGACAAAGAAAAACAACAACTTTTAAAAAGACTTGCTAAAAAACAAGGAATTGTCATTTTAACAGACTCTGACAGAGCCGGGTTTATCATTCGTAATTTTATAAAAAGCTGTACTGCAGGAGAACGGGTCTTGCACGCTTTTATTCCGGAAATTAAGGGAAAAGAAAAAAGAAAAGAGAAACCGGGAAAAGAAGGAATATTAGGCGTTGAGGGTATGGAAGCGGAAATTATAAAAAATGCTCTGATACGAAGCGGTGTAACCATATCGGATGGTACAAATTTTACACCAAAAGAAAAAATAACAAAGGCAGACTTATACCGCGCAGGCTTGTATGGCAGAGAGAACAGCCGGGAAAAAAGAACGTTATTTTTAAAAGAAAATGGGCTTCCAAGTAAAATATCACCCCAAATGCTGATAGAAGTTTTAAATGTTTTATATAAAAAAGAAGAATTATTTTAAAAAAGCCTCAGTATATTATTTACAACATAATATACTGAGGTGAATTTTTTATGAAAAGCTGTTTAATATGTGAAACATCAAATTACTCAAAATTTGATTTTTTTCTATTTCGTTTTCTCAAAATTAAGAGAATATTTAAAAAATTATTGATTCAAAAAGAAAATTTTTATTTTTTAGAGATTCCAATTTTACCAAACATGAAAGATTATAAGAAACAAAAATATTTTACAGCTATCGTAAAATTTATAAAATCTATTGGAATAGAAAAGGTTTGTTATGACACAATAAAGGATACATTTTTAAA
>JAZNIA010000146.1:0-4428 GCA_045577195.1 Congzhengia sp. | reverse complement strand
TGCGCTGTGGAAATGGCGCAAAAATGAATAACTACGGGGTGTGGCTCAGCTTGGCTAGAGCGCCTGGTTTGGGACCAGGAGGTCGCAGGTTCGAATCCTGTCACCCCGATTTATCATGCGGGTGTAGTTCAATGGTAGAACACCAGCCTTCCAAGCTGGATACGTGGGTTCGATTCCCATCACCCGCTTTTAAGATGAAAATCTTAAATGAGTCCGTAGCTCAGCTGGATAGAGCAACGGCCTTCTAAGCCGTAGGTCGAGGGTTCGAATCCCCCCGGGCTCGTTTCAGTCATCTTATATAGGTACTGAGTTTATGGTGGGTATGGTGCAGTTGGTTAGCGCGCCAGATTGTGGTTCTGGATGTCGTGGGTTCGAGTCCCACTACCCACCCTTTCTTATTTTATAAGAATAATATAATGGGCTATCGCCAAGCGGTAAGGCACAGGACTTTGACTCCTGCAGTCGCTGGTTCGAATCCAGCTAGCCCAGTATGGAGCATTAGCTCAGTCGGTAGAGCACTTGACTTTTAATCAAGTTGTCCGGGGTTCGAATCCCCGATGCTTCACTAAGAACACTAACCACAGCAAAATGGCTAGTGTTTTTATTTTCCAATATGAACGCAGGTGTGGCGGAACTGGCAGACGCGCTAGACTTAGGATCTAGTGGGAGACCGTGCAGGTTCGATTCCTGTCACCTGCACCAAAGCAATATAATCCGAACCAGTTATTCCCCGTTGGGGATGGGTTCGGATTTATTGTTTATTTCACAAGATACGACCAAACCTATTTTGCTAATGGTTGGAAGATACGCCCCGAATCCAAACCACGAGGACCAAGAGGAAAGAAGAAACTAAAATAAACAACGAGAGCTGCCGTGTTGGCAGCTCTCGTTGTCTTATGCAGTTTTAACACAGCTTTCTTTGCAGCCTGCTCCGCTTGCCACTCGGCAAACTCCTTTTGGATTGCTTCGTCCTCGTATGCTGCCCGAATATCATCGAACACGCAACGGGCAAATCTCTCAATGGCATACTGAGGAATGTCTGTATTGTTAATCAGCTTCTTCTTTCTACCCATAGCAGCCACTCCTTCCTGTTAAGGCGTGCCGCCCATCGGGGCGGCTGTCCACGGATAAGGCTGCTGAATCCACTTTGTATGCAAGGTCTTGTCAAAGGTCATCAAATACCGATGTTTACGGCTGCGAGGTCTCCACTCGCCATCAATGCCCGTTGTACCGCCTCTGGATTGCTTTTTGTATGTATCATCGTCCTGCTTAACCCAAAAATCCTTTTTGGGAGCGGTTAGTCCATAATACTTGAAATTGACAGCGGCATACAGACCGCCGTTGTGGATTTCGGAATCCGCATAAGAAATCAAGGCTCGCACCTCGGTGTCCTTGCGAAGCTGCTTGATACAGCGAGAGAGAAACCACGAAGCCATATTTCTGCCGTGGTGCTCACTGTCAAGGGCAAACCGCCCAAGCTCCCAAAAGCCCGCCTGTTCCTTGTTCTCCAAGCCGAAGCAGCCTTTAACAGTTTCCCATGCCGATACAGTATGGAAAACGGCTACTCCAATCAGCCTGTCCTCCTCGTTGAACAAGCCATAGTTAAAGCCGCTTCGATAGGAATAGCCTTGCTGCGACAGATAGTGGTGCTTGTTCAAAAACTCGGTGCAAATTGTTCTTTCTACTCTCTTAATGGTGTGATTTTCGTACATTTTAATACGTCCTTTCTTTGAATTTCTCTGTGCCCACTTAGGGGTCACATCTTTGTTATAGGAGAAATTCAAAAGAACGGCAGGTTTACATAACATTTTTTGAAAAATATTTTCGAGAGTACAAAAAAGCCATTTTGCGACTGTCTACATCATCATTATAGCTCAATTCCACTAAGCAGACGGGCAGACAAAATAATTCTCAAAATGCCCGTTTTTGGTCATCTATATTACTTTCACCTTTGTCAAGTGAGCAATCGCACCAAACGATTGCACCTGCCCTTTGGTGAAATGGGAGAGCTTGCGGTAGCGCATACATTAAGCTGCCGCCTGTCCACTGGATGACGATACCAGTATAAAATACGATGGTGAAGCACAGCCACTTCAGAGAGTGTGCTTGGCGCAGCGGCATCCCAACTGTCTGCTGTTGCGTTGGTAAGGGGTTAAAGCTGGAAGAAGACCTCATTAAGCCTAACCCGACAGAATGTCGGTACATTGGTTAAAATTATCCCAGGCGAGAGGCATTGCCACCGTGCTCATGTATGGAGAGCGCAGGAGAGGCACAGACAAACCGAAAGGTTACGCACGTGGAAAATAGTGTGGCTTGGCGCGTGTAGAAAGTGCAGCGGATTCAATGGGGCAACCCATTGAGGAAACAGTCGGACAGTTAATGAATACGGATACCTCATGGATAACCTCAGTGAAGCGGCGTGGTTTTACCCGTTTCGTTCTGTATTTTGGGCGGCTTCTTTTCGTTCTACAGGAGAAGTCTGCCCAAAAGAAGCCGTGTTCCTTTTCCGTGTCCTCGCTCGCGGCGTGGGTGCTCGATTGGTGATTGCTTTAATTTGCGGTCGCGTTGGTTAGGCTTCTTTCTGCGGCAGACTTCAACTCAACAATAGAAACAAAGCAAGCAACAAAACCAACAAAGACTAAAGGGGGGAGCTGAGGAGTTCTGTGACCCGACGAAGCTCCCCCCTATAGATACAGGGATATAAAGCAATAACTACAGTAAGACATATTGATATAGAAGCATTATGATAAAGAAGCATTAAAGGGAAAAGGAATCAATGATAGTAGCACCCCCGTGTGGGGGTGCATTCGCTTAATCGATTGCACCCGGCGATCGATTAAGTGAAAAAGAGGGAGAGGACTAAGCCTCACCCTCTCTCGATTTCGTCAAGCTCGTAATCGTACTCGCGTTCACGAAATCGTTCTTCCTCTTGCGGTGGGTAGTAGTTCGGTAGTAGTTGCTGCTCCCACTTAGCGCGAAGCTGTTCCATATTGCGAGCCATGTAGGTCTGGAAGCCGTCAATAACTAATTTGATTTCGCCACGTTCACCACGCACCTTTGCGTTGCGGATGAACTCGACCATGCAATAATGCAGAAACGGCTCTTGTACCTGTTTCGACAAGGCTTGGTTTATGTCTTGTAGCTGTTGGTTTTGGGTCAACAAGACCTTGCACTGTTGTTGCAGTTCTTTGCTTCTCTCACGAAGCTCTTGGTTTTCTAACTCCAACTGCTGATTTTTATACGCCTGTACTGACAAGTGCTCGCGGGTATGTGCTGGGTCATGGACTTCGCCACGCTCCATTCCTCTTGGCTTGCCGACTTGCTCATAAAAATCATCTTGGCGGCGGCGATAATCGTCACGGCCGCCCATAATATCTTTGGCGCTCAAGCGGCTACGCCCGTTCTCGTCCTCTAACAGAGGGATTGAACAGCAGGACATATGCACGGTTTTTTCGTCCACATGAATGACAGCGTTCAGCACCTTGCCGTATGTGCGCTCGTGGAACGCAAGGCAATCCCTAAAATAGTCTACGATTTCGTCCATCGACTTATCGACAAACCAATCACTGGAAGCGCCGTAAAAGCCATCCAAGAGGACAACGCTGTTCTTGCGCTCCTGAACATCTGCGTCCTTTAGCGCCGCCGTTACAGCCTTGCCCCAGTTCTCAGATTTGACTAGAAAGATGTTGAAATCGGTCAGCGCCCATTGAATATCACTGGCGGCAAAATCCCGCCCTTTGGCGTGGTCGGCAAAGGTACGATTTGCTTCGATTTGCAGACCATACAGAGCTTTGCGTTTCCTCTTTTCTACTCGCATAATACAATAAGACATAGTAACACTCCCTTAGTTTTGGGGGCGTGCGTCAGCCTTTGCTCTGTGTGTCTTGTCGCTCAACCACCAAGCAAGCAGCACTCCTTCAGCGGTCGTGCTGCTTGCTTGACGGCCTCGCTGACCCTCACAAAATCGTTTCTCCGCTGATACTCCCTTGCAGTCATATCATCGGTTCAACGCCTTTGTGAGGGTGTCGACACCCCGAGCAAAGTCTAACACACTAGACTAAGGTATGACCTTAGTGTGTGGCAAGGGAGTTCCCCTGCACCCCAAATATTACTTTTGGTTTCAAAAGTAATATAGAATACGAGCACAATTACTCTCGACAGCAAAAACAAGACACGCCGATCCGGCGTGTCTTGCTGTGATGTTTAGAATAAATTGTGCTCGTTTAATACCTGTGCTTCTGCCCAGTACTGAGGAAATTTCTCACGAATGAAGTTTACGCTGGGATGTGTGGGGTCATTCAGCAAGTTGTTCCGTTTGATAAATCGGGTGATGTGTCCACGGATTACATCTTTCCGCCATTGCGGTAAATCTTCGTAATGTTCGTAGATAAATTTCCCCTGTGCTTCATAGCTTAGAATCTCCTCATA
>JAZNIA010000145.1:0-5236 GCA_045577195.1 Congzhengia sp. | reverse complement strand
TTCTGTCGGTATTGAGGTTTGCGTAAACGCGGACGGGAATTATGAGAAGGCTGTAGACAACGCCGTGGAGCTGACGAAGCATTTGATGAAGGAACTTAATATTCCTGCTGAGCGCGTTGTAAGGCACTTCGATGCAAGCCGTAAAAACTGCCCTGCGTCTATGCGTGCAAATGACTGGGCAAGATGGAAGGCATTTCAAAAAGCAATTCGGGAGGAGAAAACAATGGCAGAATTTCAAGATACCAAAGGGCATTACGCCGAAAAACAAATTGCGGAATTGAAGAAAATGGGGAATATAAACGGCGTGGATGAAACGCACTTTAATCCCGATGCGCCGATCAAGCGCGCAGACGTGGCAATCATTGCGCGGAATGTAATTCGGTATGTTACGGGAAAGTAGGTGCACAATGGATAAGGCAACCTATCTTAAAATGATTGTCGGTGCGCTTTCCGGCATCGCATCAACGCTTTTTGGAAGCTTAGATGCCATGCTTTATGGACTCTTGTTTTGCGTTTGCGCAGACTATATCACGGGTATATGCGCTGCGGTGTATGAAAAAAAGTTAAACAGCAGAACCGGATTTTGCGGGATTTTGAAAAAGATTGTGATTTTAACAATCGTTGCCCTTTCCCATGTATTGGGTAATATTGTTGGAACCCCATCGCTCAGAGACTTAATCATTGGCTTTTACATCGCAAACGAGAGTCTTTCTATTTTGGAAAACGCAACGAGAATGCAAATTAAATATACCGGGAAATTAAAAGATATTTTAGAACAACTCAAATAAAAAGAAAGGAGCTGTAGCAAAATGATTTCGTTATGCTACAGCTCCTTAAAATTTTCTATTGTATAATCATTTTTGATATAATTAAGAGGCTTTTCTTTGCCTTGTGTGGTGTGTGCATTTTGCTACAGCCCATTGTTATCTGTTGGGATATTCAGTTTCTACAAATTTTCGGATTACGGGAAGTGCTCGTTTTACCTTTTCGGTGTCAATGCAGTAGGCAATGCGGAAATATCCAGGGCAACCGAAAGAGTCTGCGGGAACAAACACAAGGTCGTATTTTAAAGCCTTTTCACAGAACGCCTTTGCATCTTCCTCCAGTGCTTTGGGGAATATGTAAAAAGTTCCGCCGGGGCGAACGACCGTAAAACCCAGATCCGTCAACTCGTCGTATAAAAGATTCATGTTGGTTTCGTAAACGGAAAGGTCTGCAGTCAGGTCGCAGGTTTCGGCAACTGCAAGCTGAATTAAGGAAGCGGGGCAGTTGTGTCCGATTCCGCGGGAAATCTGACCGCACATCACAACCATCTCTTTTGCAAACGGGCATTCGGGATGAATTGCAACATAGCCGATACGTTCACCGGGAAGAGACAAGGATTTTGAGTAGGAATAACAGCTTAACGTATATTTATAATATTTCGAAACATAAACAATTTCTTTTCCGTCAAACGAAATCTCACGGTATGGTTCGTCGGAGATAATATAGATTTCGTGACCGAACTCTTTTGATTTTCTGGTGAGAATTTCAGCAAGTTTTTGAATGGTTTCTTCCGAATATGCAACACCGGAGGGGTTGTTAGGTGTGTTGATGAGCACAGCCATGACCTTTTCTGTCAGCATTTTCTCAAAAGCTTCAAAGTTAATCTGGAAATCCTCTGTATTTGCCGGAACAACTTTTAGTTTCGCACCGGACAGGTTGATGTAGGGGTTATATTCGGGGAAATAGGGAGCAAAGGTTAAAACCTCGTCACCCTCTTCCGTCACGCAACGAACCGCGTGGGCAACTGCGCCTGCAGCACCGGAAGTCATAAAAATGTGGTCCGCGGTATAATTCATACCGAACCGACGGTTTAAAGACGCAGCAATCTTTTCGCGAACCGACGGAATGCCGAGGCTCTGGCTGTATCCGTGAAGCTCAACGGGATTCTTTTCGGTTAAAAGGGAAATCATGGTGTCAGTAAACTCTTTTGGAACGGGTACTGACGGATTTCCGAGACTAAAGTCAAATACATTCTCATATCCAATTTCTGCACCTCGCGCCGTTGCAAATTCAGATAACTGGCGGATGACAGATTTTCCGTTTAACATTTCTTTATAGGTCTTTGCAATCATGGTTTGCCTCCTGTGTGTTATAAAATTTCAAAGAGATTTTCCTGCGTAAATTCCGTCTTGTCCGGATCGGGTGTTTTCGCATTTTCTGTTTCGTCGCTGACCTGCGCAAGGGTTAAAAATTCGTCTAAGGATAAAATGGAAATCCCGAGGGATTCAGCTTTTGTGAGCTTGCTGCCGGCATCTGCGCCTGCAATAACGTAATCTGTTTTTTTAGACACACTGCCTGCGCTTTCGCCGCCGTTGTTTTCAATGATAGAAAGAATATCGTCACGGCTGTAGCCATCAAATTTTCCTGTCACCACAAACTTTTTCCCGCCAAGCGTATTGGACGCATGTTCAACGTGATTCGCTAACGTAATTTGGTTCACGCCAAGCATGGCAAGACGGGTAATTTCCGCTCTGTTTTCCTCCAAGGCAAAAAAGCTACGAATATTCTGCGCTGTTTTTTCGCCAATGTCGGGGATTGCGGTAAGCGTTTCAACCTCTGCACGCATGATATTTTCCATGGTTTTTAATTCTTTTGCAATCGTTTTTGAGGATTTTAAACCATTGAGCGGAATACCGAGGGCGTAAAGCAAACGGTACAAATCGTTTTGTTTGCTTCTTTCAATAGATTCTAATAGGTTTTGTGCACTTTTATCGCCCAGCTTATCAAGAGCGGCAAGCTGGCCGTGCGACAGTGTATATAAATCAGCAGGGGATTGGATATACCCCTCGTCCAACAATTTTTCTAAAATGGACGTCCCTAAGCCGTCAATATCCATCGCGTCGCGGGAAACAAAATGCATCAGGCGCCGAAGCAGCTGCGCAGGGCAGTTCTCGCCCGTGCAACGGTGCGCCGACTCACCCTCAATGCGCACAATCGGCGCGCCGCACTCGGGACATACTTTGGGCATAGTAAAGGGCACTTCGTTACCCGTGCGGTCCTGTTTTTCGCTGCCCACTATTTCCGGAATAATATCACCGGCTTTTCTGACATACACCATGTCACCGATTAAGACATCACGCTCTAGGATAAAGTCTAAATTATGCAGTGTTGCGCGGGAAATTAAGCTGCCTGCAACGCGAACTGGATCAAGCACGGCGTTCGGCGTAATCTTTCCGGTTCTGCCAACCTGCACAATAATATCTAACAGTTTTGTTTTCTTGGTTTCTGCCGGGTATTTATACGCAATTGCCCAACGGGGGCATTTTGCAGTAGAGCCGAGGAGCGTGCGGTGCGCCAGGTGGTTTACCTTAATTACCGCCCCGTCAATCTCAAAGGGCAGACTGTCGCGCATGGCACCAATTTTCTCTACCTGTGCAAACGCGTCCTCAATATTTGAAAACACGCGGTTTTGCTCGACGGTTTTAAAGCCGAGTTCTTTTAGCTTTTGTAGTCCCTCATGATGGGTTTTGACCGAAAGTCCCTCTTCTTTTTGAATGTTGAAAATGAAAATATCAAGTCCGCGCTGTCTGGCAATAGCGGAGTCTAACTGCCTGAGCGAGCCGGCCGCCGCATTTCGCGGATTTGCGAACAGTGCTTCGCCTTTTGCGGCGCGGGCACGGTTTAATTTTTCAAAGGTTGCCTTTGGCATAAACACCTCGCCGCGCACCTCCAGATGCGGGATAGGCTGATTTAAACGCAGGGGAATTGCATGAATTGTTTTTAAATTTTCTGTCACGTCCTCGCCCGTAAAACCGTCTCCACGGGTGGAACCGCGAACGAAAAGTCCGTTTTCGTATTCCAGCGACACGGAAAGACCGTCTATTTTAAACTCCGTTACATATTCAACATCAGGCACAACTTCCCGTACCCGTGCGTCAAACTCCAAAATTTCTTCTTTGGAAAAAGCGTCGTTTAAGCTCTGCATGGGAACGTCGTGGTGCACACTTTCAAAGCCTTCCGATACTGTTCCGATTACGCGGATGGTGGGGGAGGCAGGGTCGCGAAACTCAGGATACTGCTCCTCTAAGTCTTTCAGCTCCCGAAGCTTCATATCATACTCGTAGTCCGAGATTTCGGGACTGTCCTCCACATAGTATTTATGTGCATAATACGTTAATTCTTTTGTAAGCTCTTTTATTTTTTTCTCTGCCTGCGTCATAAACAAGCTCCTTACAAATCAATTCTTCCCTTTATTATACCCCACAGCGCAAAAAAATGCAAGACGGGATTTCGCCCTTTTTGGATGAAAAATGAAAACGAGATAAATTTTTGTTGCAATTTTTTGGTGGGTATGGTAAAATAATACGGTATTATAAAAGGAGGTTGAACTGATGTTTAACATGGAAGTTGTAGCATTTATATTTTACTTTGTTGTCGTTCTGGCAATTGGTATTGTGTTTTTCTTCGCCTCAAAGGACAACGGCGAGAAGGAATATTTTTTAGGAGGAAGAGGCATGGGACCTTGGGTAACGGCTCTTTCTGCACAGGCGTCAGACATGAGTGCCTGGCTTTTGATGGCGCTCCCCGGAAGTATTTTGGCATTTGGTCTCGGTCAGGCATGGATTGGTATCGGCTTGGCGCTCGGTACTGCGGCAAACTGGATTTTTGTTGCGAAACGCCTTAGAAAATTTTCGCAGGCGGCAAACGATTCGATTACCATTCCGCAGTATTTGTCAAATCGTTTTGCAACCAAAAGCCCTGTGCTACAGATTGTAAGCGCTATCATCTTTTTGGTATTCTTCACAGTGTACGTTGCGTCTGCCTTTGTTGCGGGCACATCGGTATTTGTAACCGTATTTCCAACGCTGACAGAAAGCACAGCTATGATTATCTTTGCTGCCGTAATCCTGGTTTACACGTTTTTGGGCGGATTCAAAGCAGTTTGCTGGACAGACTTTTTCCAAGGCATGCTGATGTTTGTAGCGCTTTTGGCAGTGCCGATTGTAATCTGCCTCACGCAGAATTTAGATACCGTAGCTTTGGCGAATGTTTATACATACACAGACGCGTCCACGGGTGAGCTTGTAGAATGCGCATTTACGTCTAACCTGTTCTCAGCTGACTGGAAGGAAATCGTTAGCGGACTGGGCTGGGGTCTTGGCTACTTCGGTATGCCGCACATATTGGTACGCTTTATGTCCATCAAAAAGGCTTCGATGGTGAAAAAGAGTGCAACAATTGCTATCATTTG
>JAZNIA010000144.1:0-7118 GCA_045577195.1 Congzhengia sp. | reverse complement strand
TTGTGTGGTCTGTGCATTTTGCTACAGCCCCTTTACTGTTGTTCTAAATATTCGGCAATCGCCTGCTCCGTCATTTTCACTTCACGAAGAAAGTTTTCTGCCGAAACCTTATACGCACCGCCCGCCAAAATGATAATTTGCTCCACGCTGTCGGAGGTTGCAACGCGCACGCGGTTGCGTTTTGCCAGCGCATGGGCAGTCTTTTCGATATACATGTCTGCCGTTTCCGCCTCTTTTGTATACACCACAGAAATATTGTGTACCCGCTCAACCTCCCGTTCATTTCCTTTCACCTTATATGCGTCAAACACCAAAATGAGATTGCACCCAACCACTCCCTGATAGTTACACAACATATGAATCAAGCGGTTTCTTGCCAGGTCCAGACTTTCCTGCGCCAAAGCCTTTAGCTCCTCCCAGGCAAAAATAATGTTATACCCATCTACCAGAAGATACTCCTCACCTATTTCTTTCACGGGCTTTGGTTTTGGCTTATCGGGCGCAGCATGATAAACCTTTTTCGTTTGCTCCCGCACCCGTTTCACAGGTCCGTAGGTTCTTTCAAAGATGGCCAGAAGCTCGCTGTCGGTTGCAACACGGGAAATATAATCCGAAACTTTTTCCCGCACCTCTTCGCTCGGCGCACTCTCCTTGATATGCATATAATCCTCTACTTCGTTCCACTTCACGTTAAATCCCGCCCCGTGTGCGCAGAATACCGAGTCGGGCGTGTTTTCCACGTCGCTCTCCGCATCATAGCGGAATGATTTTATCACTTCCTCGGTATTATGGCAGGGCGCATATTCTTTGACCGTGCAGGCAAGCGTTCCTTTGCCCCTAGTGTAGCCCGCAAGCTCGGTGTGATAACCGGAAAGCACAGCTACGGGCGCTGTGCCCTGCAGAACAGCAACCTCGCCTGATAGCGCAGGGGACATAATCTGTGCGCCCATACGCTCTAAATCCGTCATGGCACGTCCCAAATTTTCTGACGGAAGCGTTAACATAAATTCATACCAAGGTTCCAATAGCACGCTGTCTGCCTTCATGAGTCCCTGACGAACCGCGCGGTACGTTGCCTGGCGGAAATCGCCGCCCTCTGTGTGCTTTAAATGAGCGCGGCCCGCCGTGAGCGTGATTTTCATATCAGTAATCGGCGACCCCGTTAAAACACCAAGATGCGTTTTTTCGTATAGGTGGGTTAAAACCAGCCGCTGCCAGTTTCGGCTTAAAATATCCTCACTGCAATCGGTATAAAACCGAAGTCCGCTGCCCCGCTCACCCGCCTCAAGTGTTAGGTGCACCTCTGCATAATGCCTGAGCGGTTCAAAATGCCCAACGCCAACGACGCTTCCCTTAATGGTTTCTTTATAAGCAATACTGCCATGGGTAAAGTCAATCTCCATACCCAACCGCGTGGAAGCGATGCGTTTTATCACTTCCTGCTGAATTTCTCCCATCATTTTTGCATGAATTTCACGGAATTGTCCATTCCAGACAATAGAAAGCTCGGGGTCCTCCTGCTCTAAGAGTTTGAGTTTTCTGAGCGCTGTCTGCGGGTCTGTTCCATCTAAAATCTCTACCTTATACGTTAAAACCGGTTCTAAATATGGTTTTTGCGCATCCGGCTCCGCTCCTAAGCCCTGCCCCGGACTTGTGTCCGTTAGTCCTGTAACGGCACAGACCGTACCAACGTCTGCGCTATCCGCCGTTTTAAATTTCGTGCCGGAATAAATCCGAATCTGATTGATCTTTTCTTCCCGTTCACCAGTACAAAGAACGTCTTTTACGCGCAAAACGCCTCCTGTGATTTTCATGTGGGTCAGGCGGTTTCCATGCTCATCTTCAGAAATTTTAAACACACGCGCACCAAACTCGCTTCGATCCGTCCTTTGCGCTGTAAATCGGCAAAGGCCGTTTAAAAATTCGTCTACTCCGTCCAGCTTCAGTGCCGCGCCAAAAAAGCAGGGAAACACGGTCCGGCGGCGAATTGCATCGATGATTGCTTTCTCTGGAATTGTTCCCTGTTCCAAAAAGATTTCCATTAGGGTTTCATCGCACATCGCAAGCTCATCGTAAAATCTATCCGAACCAATATCAGAGAAATCAACACAGGATAGCTTTTGCCGAATCTCTTCCCGCACGATGTCCTTGCTAAATGCACTGATGTCCATTTTATTGACATAAAGAAAGGTGGGCACACGATACCGCTCTAATAAGTGCCAAAGGGTCTCCGTGTGGCTCTGCACGCCCTCCGATGCGCTGATGACTAAAATTGCGTAGTCTAAAACACGCAGTGTCCGCTCCGTTTCTGCGGAAAAGTCCACATGTCCCGGCGTGTCCAACAGCGTGATCTGTGTATCGCCCCAGTTTAAAATTGCCTGCTTGGCAAAGATGGTAATCCCCCGTTCGCGCTCTAAATCATGGGTGTCTAAAAAGGCATTTTTATGGTCCACTCTGCCCAGTGTCCGAACGGCACCTGCACGGTAAAGCAACCCTTCTGTAAGCGTCGTTTTGCCGGAATCCACATGCGCCAAAATGCCGCAAACAAGTTTTTTCATGCCTTTTTTTCACCTCTATTGATCCAAAATAATCGTCTCTATTTTAGCATTTTTCCTGTATCTTGTCAACCACACTCCTCTGCTACAGTCTACAATTCGTTTTTGTCAAACTTCCTTCACGATCCCCAAAAAACAAGAGATAAAAACGGCGATAGATAGCGCCGTTTTTATCTCTTACTCTTAATATCCCCTGTTGCAGGGTTGTCAAGCCTTGTTCCATGTTCTGAAAATCTCGAGCCGTGGCACGGACAATCCCAGCTATGCTCAATCTTATTCCATTTTAACGCACAGCCCATGTGGGGGCATCTCTTGACAGAAGGAGACAGAAGATTCTTCACCGCTTCTGTGCCGTTTATAAAAAGCTGTTTTTTCTCCATGGTTCTTTGGGGTGAAAAAAGGGGGCTGAATTTATGCTTTTTTTCCTGAACCAAATTTGTCAGCATTTCTGCCGCCACCATTGAGGAGGTCATGCCCCACTTGTTAAATCCCGTGGCAACAAACAGATTAGGTGTGGATCTTGCATATGCTCCGATATAAGGAATCCCGTCTAAACTCATACAGTCCTGTGCTGCCCATTGATGCGTTAGTTTTCCCGTCGGGTAATGTTGTGCAGCAAATGCCATCTGCTGCTCCCAGCCAGTGGTTTTTTGTCCTGTTCGGTGTCCGCCCGCACCAATTAAAATGGTTTTTTGATAGCTTCTAAAGGAAAGTCCTTTGTAATCTTCGTCTAAATACATGCCGTTTAACGGAGCAACGTTTTCAAAAGCCGCCACATAAGAGCGGTTCTGATAAAGCTTTAAAAAATAAGCACCATGCTTGTTCAAAAATGGAAAATGCGTCGTGACAATCATTTTCTTTGCGCGGATTTTCCCCTGTTCCGTCCGCGCGCCGTCCGGTAAAAGTTCTGTTACCTTTGTATGTTCATAAATTTTTAAATCTTTTGCAATTTCAGACAGAAACTTCAGCGGATGAAACTGTGCCTGGTCGGGAAAACGGATTGCTCCACGCACCATAACAGGAAGTTCTGTATGCTCACAAAAGGATGCATCAAAGCCCAGCTTGTTTACCGCACGTACCTCGCGCTCTATTTTTTCCCGGTCAGTTTGTGTATAGATATACGCATCCTTTTCTTCAAAATTGCAATTTATATCCCTGCACATTGCCTTGTATGTTTTCAATGCCTCCCGATTGGCAGTCAGATACATCTGCGCAAACTCTTTTCCGTATTTTTCAATCAAACGATGATAAATCAGTCCATGCTGAAAGGTAAGCTTCGCTGTGGTGTTTGCTGTAATGCCAGATGCTATGCTGTTTTCCTCCACCAGGATATAATGTACGCCCGCCTTTTGCAAAAAATGCGCACACAAAATTCCGCACAGACCGCCGCCAATGATTAAAACATCGGTGCTTCGTTCACCGGTTAAAGCTTTAAATTGCGGAAGCGCCACATCGCTGCGCCAGAGTGATTTCATATTTTTCTCTCCTTCGCTATGCCATATATATCTTACTATATGCAATTTTTGCAAAAATAAAAGTGCCTTTCCGAATTTTACCGAAAAAGCACTTTTTAATCTTATTTCATCAGGATCTCCTCTGCCCGTTTTATTTCGTCAGCAGTCGGAGTCGGCACACCCTCTAACGGGTATGCCATTTTTAAGTTTTCCCATTTAAACGTCCCTAAGGTGTGGTAGGGCAAAACCTCTACGCGTTCCACCGTTTTCAGTCTTGATATGTATTCTGCCATCCGCCTTAAATCCTGCTCTTTGTCCGTTATGCCGGGAACAAGCACATGGCGAATCCACATGGGGATTCCCTTTTCGGAAAGATACGTTGCCATTTTGAGCACCTGCGCATTTCCAAGTCCTGTGAGCGCCTTGTGTTCTTCCTCGTCGAACAGCTTAAAATCTAAAATCACCAAATCGGTGTATGCCAGCAATTGGTCAAGCGATTCTAAAAATTCTTGTGTCTCGGAGAACGGTTGCCCTGCCGTATCAATCGCAGTGTGTACGTTGTGTTCTTTTAGTTTCTTGAAAAAAGCCGTTACAAATTCCATCTGTAAAAGAGGTTCGCCGCCACTCACGGTCACGCCGCCCTTTTCCATATTTCGTCCCCAGTAACTGCGGTACCTGAGCGCCTGTTTACAAAGGTCCTCTGCGGTATATTCCGTACCGCCCGATAGGCTCCAGGTTTCGGGATTATGGCAATACCTGCACCGCATACGGCAACCTTGCATAAATGCTACAAAGCGTACGCCGGGACCGTCCGCCGCACCAAAGGATTCGATGGAATGGATTCTTCCCTTACAGCTGTCCATGGCAGGTACGGGAAATCACGTCAAGCTGCTGCTCTTCGGTGAGGTCAATGAATTTTACTGCGTATCCGGATACACGAATGGTAAAGTTCGCGTACTCTTCTTTTTCTGGGTGCGCCATTGCGTCCTTGAGCTTTTCAATGCCAAACACGTTTACATTGAGGTGATGCGCGCCCTGGTCAAAATAGCCGTCCATAATCTGAACCAAGTTGTCCGACTGTTCATTTTCATTGTGTCCCAGTGCGTCGGGATTAATGGTCTGGGTATTGGAAATACCGTCCAGTGCCCAGTGATAAGGCAGTTTCGCCACAGAGTTCAAGGAAGCTAAGAGACCGTTTTGCTCTGCGCCGTAGCTGGGGTTTGCGCCCGGAGCCAGAGGCTGCCCTGCCCGTCTGCCGTCAGGCATATTGCCTGTTGCTTTACCGTACACTACGTTAGATGTGATGGTCAGAATCGAGGTGGTGGGTTCGGAGTTGCGGTATGTCTTATGACGCTTGAGCATTTCTAAGAAGGTTTTTAAAAGCCATACTGCAATGTCGTCTGCGCGGTCATCGTCGTTACCGTAGCGCGGGAAATCACCCACTGTTTCAAAATCTGTTGCAAACCCCGTTTCATCACGGATTACACGTACTTTTGCATATTTGATGGCGCTCAACGAATCCACCACATGGGAAAAGCCCGCAATACCGGTTGCAAATGTACGGCGCAAGTCTGTGTCTAACAGCGCCATTTCCGCCGCCTCGTAGAAATATTTATCGTGCATATACTGAATGACATTAAGCGTGTTCACATAAAGCCCCGTCAGCCAGTCCATCATAACCAGATATTTGGAAATGACAGTATCGTAGTCTAAGTATTCGTCTGAAATCGGCGCATACGCAGGCGCAACCTGCTCACGCGTTTTCATATCTACACCGCCGTTTATAGCATAGAGCAGGCATTTTGCCAGGTTTGCTCTTGCACCAAAGAACTGCATTTCTTTACCTGTCTGCGTTGCGGATACACAGCAGCAGATCGAGTAATCATCACTCCAGACGGGACGCATCACGTCGTCATTTTCATACTGAATGGAGCTGGTGCGAATCGAAATCTCCGCCGCATACTTTTTGAAGTTTTCGGGAAGCGCCGAAGAATACAGCACTGTAAGATTCGGTTCGGGAGAGGGTCCCATGTTTTCCAGCGTGTGCAGAAAACGATAGTCCGTCTTTGTTACCATAGAACGTCCGTCAACACCTAATCCTGCAACCTCAAGCGTTGCCCAAACAGGGTCACCGCTAAAGAGCTGGTTGTATGAAGGCACGCGGGCAAATTTTACCATGCGGAATTTCATAACCAGATGGTCAATCAGCTCCTGCGCCTCGCTCTCTGTCAGAATGCCCTTGTCCATATCGCGTTTTATATAAATATCCAAAAATGTAGAAATACGACCAACACTCATTGCCGCGCCGTTTTGCGTTTTAATCGCTGCAAGGTAGCCAAAATAGAGCCACTGCACCGCCTCGCGCGCATCCTTTGCGGGTTTAGATATATCATACCCATAAATTTCTGCCATTTTTTTCATATCAAGAAGTGCGTTTATCTGCATGGAAACTTCTTCTCTGAGGCGAATAATGTCATCACTCATGGCACCGCCGCCAATGTTATCCAAATCCTTATGCTTTTCTGCAACCAGCACGTCGATACCGTACAGCGCAACACGGCGATAATCGCCGACAATTCTGCCGCGGCCGTACGAATCCGGAAGTCCCGTGATGATTTTATTGTGGCGCGCCCGTTTCATTTCAGGGGTATACGCATCAAACACGCCCTGGTTATGGGTACGACAATATTCGGAAAAGATTTTTTGAAGCTCTGGATTTGGCGTATATCCGTTTGTTTCGCAGGCTTTCACCGCCATTTTAATGCCGCCGTATGGCATAAACGCACGTTTTAAAGGCTTATCGGTCTGAAGCCCCACGACCTTTTCCAAATCCTTCATGGCGAAGTCAATATAACCGGGACCGTACGCCATAAGACCCGAAACAACTTCTGTTTCCATATCAAGGACACCACCTTTGGCGCGCTCTTCCTTCTGAAGTTCCTGAAGCCTTCCCCACAAAAGATCTGTCGCCTCGGTAGGACCTGCCAAAAATGCAGAATCGCCCTCATAAGGAACATAGTTGTGTTGAATAAAATCCCGAACATTGATTTCCTCTTTCCAAACGCGACCACCAAAGTCTTCCCATTGTTTAAAATTCAACATAGCATGT
>JAZNIA010000143.1:0-3191 GCA_045577195.1 Congzhengia sp. | reverse complement strand
ATCAGATAGCCACAAGCTGCTATGTCTAAATATTTGGTTACGCCAACGTTGGAGCAATGTGCTCTGTGCGCCGTACCAAATGCATCGTTTACAAAAACATCAGCTAAAGATGCAAGCTCTTCAGAGAATGCATCAACGTTTTTGGTTTCTTCTATTCTGTAGCGTGTGTTTTCTAAAAGAACCACGTCACCGTCTTTCATATCTTGAACTGCTTTTTTTGCATTTTCACCAACAACGGTATCGTCTGCAGCAAAGATAACTTCCTTGCCCAGCTTTTCGGATAAGCTTTTTGCAACAGGTGCTAGCGAGAGCTCCGGCTTCGGCTCACCCTTAGGCTTACCCATATGAGAGCAAAGAATAACCTTTGCACCGTTTTCAATCAAATATTTGATTGTGGGAAGTGCGCCAACAATTCTGTTGTCGTCTGTGATTTCCTGTTTGTCATTTAAGGGAACGTTAAAGTCGCATCTGACTAAAACCTTTTTCCCCTGTACCTGAATGTCTTCTACGCTTAATTTCATATTTTTCCACCTCTTAAAAATTTGTAGTCTTAAAATACATCCTTATATATTATAGTATATATTTCCCTGAATTTCAAGTATTATATAGACAAAATTTTGTCAAAGTTTAATTTCCACCGTTATAAAATAGAGTTTTAAAAATTAGATCAGTCTCTAATTTACATCATAATCCACTGAATCCTGCGTTTTATCACAGACTTCACCTCTTTTTATACGGACTTTGCGCTTGTTTTCAAATGAAATTTACAAAATATTGATGATTTTTTCAAAAAACTATGCTATACTAATAATAACTTACAAAGAAAAGACGGAGAAACCATGTTTGGATATGTGCAGGTTTTAAAAGATGAGTTAAAAATAAAAGAATATAACACCTTCCGCGCGTACTACTGCGGACTTTGCAAAGCCTTAAAATCAGAATATGGATTTTCATCGCGTTTGGGGCTTAACTACGACTCTGTATTTTTGGCACTTTTGCTCTCTTCTGTGTCAGATGAAGAGCCGGTTTGCCGACCGGAACGCTGTATGATACACCCGTTTCAAAAGCGTCCCGTGATGCAAAAGGAAGTTTGCCTCTCTTACAGTGCAGGCGTGATGCTGATTTTGGCATTTTTGAAAATTTCCGACAATCTCCACGATGAGCACAGTTTAAAAGCCGCAGTAGCTTCTGTTGCACTTTTTCGCGCCAAACGCCGTCTTTTAAAAAAATACGGAAGTCTCTACCGTGCCTGCAAATCGCACATTAGCGCGCTGTCAAGGCTGGAAAAAGAAAATTGCAGTTCGGTCGATGCGCTTGCCCATGAGTTCGCCTCATTAATGGAACTGGTCTTTGCGCCGAACTTTATAAAAGACGAAACGAACCGGCGCATTCTGTCCCACATTGGGTATCTTTTAGGACGGTTTATCTACATTTTAGATGCCTATGAGGATTTTGAGAAGGACAAACGAAAGCATTGCTTCAACCCCTATCTTGCGGGCAGGGCGGCACCGGATAAGGAGACCTTAAAAAACTCGCTCACCTTTACTTTAAGCGCAATCGCAAACGATTATGCATTACTTTCTATCAGGAGAAACAAAGCAATTTTAGATAACATCATCTATCTCGGTCTGCCAACTGTGTTAGACCGTGTGATAGACCAGAAGGAGAAAAAGAATGAACGATCCTTATGAAGTACTGGGCGTATCCAAAGACGCCTCGCAGGACGAAATTAAATCCGCATACCGAAAGCTTGCCAAGCAGTATCACCCCGACCGATATGTTGGAAACCCGCTGGCAGATCTGGCTGCGGAAAAGTTTAAAGAAATCAACGAAGCCTATGAAACCTTGACCGGAGAAAACGGCAAACAAAGCACCTCCCACGCCTACCGCGGCAGTTCGGGAAATTTTGCGCAGATACGAAATTTAATCAACATGAATCAGTTGTCCGAGGCAGAGCGCATGCTGGACAATTCCACCGACCGAAGTGCGGAATGGTTTTTCTTAAAAGGTATTTTGTATCTCCGTCGCGGTTGGCATGAGCAGGGACTGAGCTTTCTGCGTCAGGCAGTAAATCTTGACCCGTCCAACGCGGAATACCGAAGAACGCTAAACGCCATCGAATCACAAACGCGTCAGTATCGAACCGTTGGCGGTAACATGACCGGCGATTCAACCTCGATGTGCAACTGCTGCTCAAACCTGCTTTGCGCAGACTGTTGCTGTGAGTGCATGGGCGGAGATTTAATCTCCTGTTGCTGATTTTTGGAGGTAAAATATGACAAAGAAACTTGCATTTTCCTCGGTTATGACAGCGCTTATTGTTGTCTGTCTGTATGCTTCAGCAGTAGCGCCGACGGCAAAGCTTGCGTTTTTAGCTGTAACATCTTTGTGTATTTTAATCACAGTCGCCCAGTGCGGCACGCGTTACGCCTTAGTTGCATACATTGCCGCATCCTTAGCGGGTCTTCTTTTGATTCCCTCTAAGGCGCAGGTTCTGCTTTTTCTGCTGTTTTTGGGATACTACCCCATTATCAAGCGTTATATTGAGCGACTGGACAATCTGTTTTTCGAGTGGATTGTGAAAATTCTTTTTTTCAGCGCTGTGCTTATTGTGGCATACTTTCTTATAAAATACCTGCTTCTCTCCTATGTCAGCCTGGGCGCGTTGTTTGACTATGTGCTGTCGCACCTTGTGATTACAACGGTGGTCGCTGAAATTGCATTTATTATTTACGACTATTTTTTAAGCCTTCTGGTTTCCTACTATGTAAATATCATTCAGAAACGGTTTAAATTAGGCTAAGAAAGGAACGACAAAACGATGAAACATAAAATTTTACCTGTCATGCTATGTATGGCGAGTTTACTGCTTACTGGTTGTAGCTTTTTGGAAGAAACGAAAGAACCTCAGATAAACCCGAATGCAGTTGCGACCTTAAACCCGGACATTACCGTACCCCAGGGACAGTTCTACACCGCGGGCGATACCCTTTATGCCGAGGGCGGGCTCTCCGCCTGGGGCGACGGTTTTATCAAACTGATGATCGAGGGAAAAGAGATAGAATTTGCGCTTTCTCCCACAGCGCAGAAGCATTTTGATACGTATGTAAAAAACGGAAAGCTTGCACACGGCACAATGCTTTCTCTTGACTACACCAAAAAGAATTTGATTTTCGTTGCAAATTCAATTT
>JAZNIA010000142.1:0-4152 GCA_045577195.1 Congzhengia sp. | reverse complement strand
ATGATACGAATAAACAGCACCACATCGTGGTTTTGATACATTGTCATACCGATTTCCTCGGCAAAGAAAAACAAAAGGCCGCTGGCACCAATGGAAAAAGCAAGGGTTGTTTGCAGCGCCCGTTCAATTAAGCGATTGATTTTTTCTTTATTTCCCCTCTTATAGTGCATCGTAACCTCGGGAACCAGCATGGTGGAAAATGCAGAAAGCACAGCCGAAGGAAACAAAATCAGCGGCATCACCATGCCATGCACTGTACCATATGCAGAAAGTGCACTTTCTTCGTCTCCGCTATGTTTTTTCAGTCCCCGTGGAATAAAAGCATGCTCTACGGTTGATAGCGCAGAGCGCATATAGGCGCTGACTGCAACCGGAAGAGAAATAGCCAGAAGCCGTCTCGTAATATGATTTCCTGCGTTATGTTTTTGGTATATTGTAAGGTCTATCCGATAAAAGATATATAAAATCAAAAAGGAAATCACCTCTGCCACACTTCCACTCGCCACTACAGCTTTGCAAGATAATCCGGCATCGCTTTTATCAATCCCGGACAGCAATATCACACACCCCGCAACGCGAATGATTTGTTCTAAAATCTGCACAAAAGCGCTTCTAGCCACACGCCCTACCGCAGAAAAATAACCATTCATTGCCGCCGACATGGCAACACAAGGAAGAGACACAGACAATATCTTTAACGGCTCAACAGTTCTCGCGTCGCCCAAAAAACGCGTTCCTGCAAGAGGGGCACCAAAAAAAATCAGTGCAAAGGCGAGGCTTCCGAAAAAAAGGCTGTACTGAAGCGCGCGCCGCATCGCACGCCTTACACCGCCCTCGTTTCCCAAAGCCAATTCTTCCGATACCATCCGCGTTGCTGCCAATCCTATTCCAGAGCAGGCAAAGGTGATACCAAACTGATATACAGACATAATCAGCGAAAATAAACCCATACCTGCCGCACCAATACGGTTTGCAATATAACTGTTAAAAGAAACGCCCACCGCGCGCAAAATCAGCGTAACCACGGTGAGCAATATCGTATTTGCAATAAATTTCTGTTTTCGTTTCAAGGAAATTCCTCCGCACAGGCTGCTTCTATGTTATAAGCCTATGCGTGCTTTTCCAATATTATGCGATGAATCAAGCCAAAGGAATTGTCATGCACTCTGTTTCAAATACAGTTCTGAGTTCCTCATCAAAGGCTTTAAATGCAGCCTTTAATTCTGTAATCTCCCCGATTTCGTTTTCCGTTAAATCGCCGTTTGGAAATACCATGGTATCTACGGCTTTTTTCCCAGCGCCAACCGTAAGAACAAATTCCGGTTGAAACTCTTTTCCATTTACGGTTACATCCATCGACATGACGGAAATTGCACTTCTACTGTTATTTTCTGCATAAAACACAAGTTCTGTATCACCGGAAAGGGCGTTTTTTTGCAGTGAGCGAACCGCTAAAATGATGTCTTTCTCCTGATACAGTACAAACCCACTTCTGTCATAATTCTGTTCGTAATTTTTCGCATCGGTTTTTACCTGAATTACTTCCGACTGCATGATTTCATCGTTATTGGCATCGTATGCCTTTATGATGAACTCCACATCTGTAATCTTGCCAATCGCCATTTTATCGAGCCATTCGTTGCTGATTTCCAGCACGCCGTCTGTCTCGCTTTTTGCCAATACCGGACAATCTAAATTGTCAATGAGCATCAGTCCGTTTACAGAAACGTTTGCCGTCATGACGCGCAATTCTGCATCCGTATCGTTTTTCACATGGAAATGGAGCTTTGTCACAACATCTTCGTAGCTAATATCCGTAACGGTTGCGCACACCCCGTTTTCCTCAAATGTGTCACTCGTTGTCAGCTTTGTCTGCTCTGGACGGAACCCATTATACTGCTCCACCTCTTTTTGCACAACCGACTCTTTTGCCTGAAATTCTTCGTTTTTAGCGCAGGCAGTGACAAAAACAAGCACTGCTAAAATACAAAAAATACAAGTTGATTTTTTCATGTTATCTACTCCTTTTAGTAGTATTGTACCATAAACCTGCCCATTCTGCAACCCTTTATCTCGACAAAATAAGACCGAACAGTGATTTATCCGGTCTTGTAAAAACAATATTTTAAGTTAAAAAAATCTCACAGAAAAATTTCTGCAAGATTTTTTTAATCACTTTCTTATTCGATGATTTCTTATTTTTTACTGTTTTGCTCCACAATGAGGGCAAAATGCAGGTGCGTTATTGATTACCTTTCCGCATTGAGAACAATATTTAGAATTCCCACTTTGCACGGACAATTGCGCATCAAATCCGCCTCCGATCGTTTTGCCGAGGAGTTGGAAAAAGTAGCCACCCAAGCAGAAAATAACCGTAATTACGCACACAAACCACAAAACAAAGCAAAATGAGGTCATCGGGCTAAATCCCCCATCCGAAAAAACGTTGCCTGACAACATCAAAAACATAAGCGTGAACAAATCGATAAAGTTTTCAAAAATTATCAATAAAAACTCGTCGAATTATGATTGCTGAAAACTTTACAAAGGAAAACGAGCCTTGTGTGCGAAAGCACACAAGGCTCATTTGATATTTAATTTTGTCTTTTAAATTGTAATGGGGTTTGCCCCAAAACAAATGTGTTTTAATTAGTTGTCAGCCTTAATTTTTGCCTGTGCTGCAGCGAGGCGCGCAATCGGCACGCGGAACGGCGAGCAGGAAACATAATCTAAGCCAATGTTGTGGCAGAATTCAACGGATACGGGATCGCCGCCGTGCTCACCGCAAATACCGCAGTGCATATCGGGACGAACCTTTTTACCGAGTTCAATAGCCAGTTCCATCAGTTTGCCAACGCCGGTCTGGTCGAGTTTTGCAAACGGGTCATTCTCGAAGATTTTTGCATCATAGTAAGCGTCTAAGAACTTACCTGCATCGTCACGGGAGAAGCCATATGTCATCTGTGTTAAGTCGTTTGTACCAAAGCAGAAGAACTGTGCTTCTTTTGCAATATCGTCAGCCGTCAGAGCAGCTCTCGGAATTTCAATCATGGTACCAACTTCGTAGTCAAGAGCAACGCCTGCGCTTGCAATTTCAGCGTCAGCTGTTTCAACAACGAAATTCTTAACGTATTTCAATTCTTTGATTTCGCCAACCAGCGGAATCATGATTTCCGGCTTAATTGCCCAATCCGGATGTGCCTTCTTCACGTTGATTGCAGCACGGATAACCGCTTTTGTCTGCATCTTCGCAATTTCAGGATATGTTACAGCCAGACGGCAACCACGGTGACCCATCATGGGGTTGAACTCATGCAGGCTTGCAATGATTGCTTTGATGTCTTCAACTGTTTTGCCCTGTGCATCAGCTAATGCCTTAATGTCAGCTTCCTCTGTGGGAACAAACTCATGCAGCGGAGGATCTAAGAAACGGATGGTAACGGGATGACCCTCTAAAGCTTCGTAAAGCGCTTCAAAGTCACCCTGCTGATAGGGAAGAATCTTCTCTAATGCCGCTTCTCTTTCTTCAACTGTATCTGCACAAATCATTTCACGGAACGCAGCGATTCTATCTGCTTCAAAGAACATATGCTCTGTACGGCAAAGACCGATACCTTCAGCGCCCAGCTCAACAGCCTTTTTCGCGTCTGCAGGTGTGTCAGCATTTGTACGAACTTTCAAGGTTCTGAACTCGTCAGCCCACTGCATGATTCTACCAAATTCGCCTGCGATTTCAGCATCAACTGTAGGAATGATACCATCGTAAATATTACCGGTAGAACCGTCAATAGAAATATAGTCACCCTCAGAATAGGTCTTGCCTGCCAAGGTGAATTTCTTGTTTTCTTCATCCATGTTGATTTCGCCGCAACCGGATACACAGCAGGTACCCATACCACGAGCAACAACGGCAGCGTGAGAGGTCATACCGCCGCGAACGGTCAGAATACCCTGAGATGCTTTCATACCTGTAATATCTTCAGGAGAGGTTTCTAGGCGAACCAGGATAACCTTTTCGCCTCTTGCATTCCAGCTTTCCGCATCTCCTGCTGCGCATCCACCTTCCCCGCCAGCTGCCCCGCGCCCTCCACCAAGACCCGTACCAACCGGTGTTGCAGCCTTGATTGCCTTTGCCTCAAAGTGCGGATCCAC
>JAZNIA010000141.1:0-6623 GCA_045577195.1 Congzhengia sp. | reverse complement strand
TGAGACAGTTGCATATGCCTGTTCTGCTACATTCCCATAATTAAAGCCCCACCGCGTTGGCGATGAGGCTTGGTATTATTTAGTCATTTTTCGCCCACACCCTGGGCAATAGTCGGTGCGAACATCAACATTGCTTTCGGGTCGGTATGGCTCATAATGGCATTTTTCGCAGTATGGATAATACCCATCTGGGTTGATTAGCCATCTGCTTTCGTTATCAGATGAGTTATTGACCGGCAAACTCATAATTATCTCCCCGTGGTTTCCCACGATACCATTTTACTGTTTATCTATATGACATTCAATGACACATTCCATCGCTCTCAATGCTTCGCTATGTATGCGGTGAACGTGCCGCCAAGTGTAATGCATCATTACGGCGATTTCCTCGAAGGTATAGAAATTGAGGTAACGGTATTGAAGTAGTCGGCGGTATTTGTTGTTTCGCTCGTCAAGTGGCAACCTGCATATAGCGCTGAATACTTCTGCGGATACTTCCGCGAGTTCTGCACAACGCTCGTCAAGTGCGTCGCCATAAGCGGCGAGAGAGTCAAATTTATGGTGGTTGGAAGATGCTCCGCCCGGCTGTGTGCTGTAACTGGGTGTTGAACTTGTGCAGCGCTCCCATATATTAATTTTGATTGCTTTGAGGTCTTCAATCTCTTTGTTAATTTCCCAACCTCTTGAGAGCCATTCTTGTACTGTCATTTTTTATCCTCCTTATTTTGCCTTAATTCCCTTTCTGCGTTCCGCTTCTTCAGGATAAAATCCGCAAGGTGTGGAGGGGTTAGACCGGCACAGCATTTCGGTTAGGGCGCTGCACCCTCTGCCGTTGCTGAGAATAAAGGGGCAATCGCAATAATTATATTGCGCGAATATGGATGGTTTGATTGTCTTTTTTCTAAGTTTCATCGAATACCTCAATTTCTTTGCGAAGGAAACCGTCAACGTAGCTTTTAATTTTTCGGGCGCATTTAGCGCAAAAATGGTTTGTTGACATTGGGGCGATGCCGTAATTATAAGCGAGCGTTACGATTTCGTTAGGTTTGTGTATTCTGTCGTGGCAATAGTCGCAATATGTAATCTGCATTGTATTCCCCCTAATAGAGCGCCGTAGCGATTACATCAGCGCGGGTGAGATGCAGCGGGAGAAGCGCACGGATCATCAGCGCGAGAAGGATGAGAATTATTACGATGAAAAACGCTCGGAAAATCTTATCAATCTTTCTTGTCATTTTTGCCCTGCCTTTCTTTTTTTGCCTTTCGCCACATATGACCGAGTATCGCCCAGCCGGAGAAGTAGATAACAAAATAGACGGTCATTATAATTGCTATTCTCATTCGTTCCCCTCACTTTCGGCAGGCTGTTTGAGCCAATCGGCAAAATCTTCAACTTCAAAAAAGCCACGCACAAATTTCTGCTGTTCTTTATCAGTCATTCGCCGGAAGCGGTCGGCGTTGGTCATATAATCGGGTTTGTACTGTTCGCACTTATCATAGCCGGGGCAGGGGTCAACTTCTTTTGTGCCTTTGCACCGCCCTGCCCAAATTCCTGTTCCTTCATATTTGCAAGCCATAATCATTCTCCTTTCGGCGGTTGGGGCAGGGGCATCCAATGGGTGTAATGTCCTTTCTCCGCCCACTTACTCCCAAAATAAGGTGCGTTATCATCACCAACTCTATGAAACAACTCAAAAGATACGCCACCATAACGAGAAGCTACTAAATAAAATCCCATATTATTTGGCAACCTATCCTCAACGCTTATCCACTCCTGCACCGTTACGCCGTTTGTTATGAGTTCATCGACATACAAATCGGGATATAGTCTTGTAGCGTGTGGGATTGCTTCAAGCAACTCCACCAGTTTTTCTTTAACGCTCATTTTTATCTCCTCTCACATTCCTCTTTTCGGGCGTATATTTGGCGGTAGTTCATTCTTGCACCGCCTCCATATCAGCAAATACCTTTTCCATGTCAAAGACATTGCCATATTCACCATACTGTTTGTTGCAAAACTTTTTCATCGGTCTGTCAATCTTGATTTGCAGTTCTTTCAGCCGTTCCCAATATTCGGGAAGATGTTTCCAAATGTTGTGCAATTCCTTTTTATTCTTATTGCAACAGCACCAACACGAAACACGGTCAAGAATGGAATATAATTCAATGCCGTTTTCTTCCCAAAAATATCCTTTTTCGTGGCAATATTCAAGGCAATCCTTTTCTGTCATACCCCACTCAGCAAGTGGAGAATGTTTGTGTGCTTCAAGGTTTTGCAGTCTGTTCTCTTCATCGACAGCCAAACCTATGTATGTGTAGTTTGTTCCGCAATGCTTGTTTAAGGCTCTTTGTTTTGCAAATGTTCCCCATCTGCAAGCACCACCGCACCAGCCATCCCCACAGACCTGTTCGCCTGTCCGCTTTGTTTTCGGTCTGTCAAGCATATCATACATAAAGGGTCTATCGGGTTTTAATTCGGTGTATTTTATACCTTTTTCAGCCAATAACGGCAACAGCCTATCACGGACATTATAAATGGCTTGAAACTCCATCCCCGTGTCATAAAAAACAACCTCGTCAAGCGGTCTGTTTTCTTCAATCGTCCGTAGCACCATTGCAAGGCTATCCTTGCCAAAACTGCAACTTGCTATATAGTGCATTTTTGCCTCCTATTTCATAACTTAACCGCCCCACCCCGCCATGGAGCAGGATTATTATTCACCTCTCATATCAGCACCACAGTTAGGGCAAAAGTTGAGTTTATCGTCATAGCAGTAACCATCAAAACGAACTTGCTTCGGTACGCTCTGCCCGCATTCGGAGCAATGCCAATCACGCACCATCTTGTCTAGCCACTCCCCCTTTGGGCGTAGGCTTTCGGGGTTTATGGTGGGAGTTTCGTCCACTGCTTGCAGTATTCCATTGGTGAACATTCCGTTATCAATCGAACCATTGCGTGTTGCCAACGGGTAATCGTGTTCTCGGATTATTTTTATAAATTCATCAGCATCAATCAGTCGCATTATCTGCCCTCCGTTCCCTATCGAGCATTCGCCAAGAGTTACAAGCCTTTCCGCATCGTTTGCATTTGTAGTGGTATATGGTCTCGACATCAATCACAGTGATACCGTTTATTTGAAACTCTTCGCCCACTTTTCGCCAATCGTGTTCTTCGCAAGGGCAAAGCCGCTCTTCCAGTTCCCTTACACGATAAGTCAATCGCACAAGTTCAGCTTTGAGTTCTCGCTTAGTTCGCATTATCTTCTTTCCTTTCTCCATCAGAACAAAAGCGGTCAAGATCCAATAGCATAAAACCATCTATCTTGCATATACTCACTCCGCTCTGTTCGTCTTGTAGGCGATGTTTACAGTCCTTACAGCGCACAGTAGGCATCAAATCGACAAACTGAATGTCATCCATTGCAATGAGCAAGGCTTCTCGCTGAGCTTCATTGGCGACATCCCACAGCTGCCCCAAAAGCTCCCACGCTTCACTTCTCAGCATCGCCTACACTCCTTTCAAGTGCTTTCTCTGCTTCTTCACAAGTGAGGAATACGGTTTTGCCAATATCGTCGGCTGTGTGGTAATATTTCAGCCCACTGTCATACTGAACAGATATCCACATATTGTGTCCGTCTATGCTTATTGCGAACACTTTTCCGCTATCAACAAAGGGGAGATATTCTGCACCAAAGTCTTGTGGGGTATACACCGTATCACCCACATTGCAGGGCAACACCACGGCATTGACAGCAGGGGCGCACATAATGCTTTCCAACAGTTGCGCTACTCTCAAATTGTGGCTTGTTTCTGGATTTTCATATATTTTATTTAGCAACGCCTCACGGCTAATCAGTTCATCGGCCATCGTTTACTCCCTCGCATTCTTCTGGGTAGAAGGGAACATAGGGCGCAATTTCACCACGAATATCGTAATCAAGAATCGCTGCAATTAGTTCAGCATTCACCTTTACATTACAATGGCAAACAGTATCGGTATTATGGTTGTTCATTTTTCTTCCTCACTTTCTTTTTCTGTCTTGCAGAAGCCGCACTCCTCGCACGATTCCACATTTTCTTTAATTTCGCACTCAAAAAGCTCTGGATATTCTTTTTTAAACCAAGCGTTATACATACTTGCGTTTGTGTTTCTTGGAATTTCCATTAACATCTCATCTCCCACGCTTCTATTGCCTTGCGGTTTGCTTCTGCGCTACTACTACTGCACCCATAGGCTTTAAGTTCAAACCGAGCTGAACGCGCTTCACACTTCGTGCAACGCACATAAGCCACCCTCGTTGTCTGCGCTTTTACGAAAGCTCTGTGTCGGGTTTCAAGATACGCTTCACCCCCACAAAAGGGGCAAGGTTTAAGTTCAGTCATTCGTCAGCACCTTCTTTCAGCAGTTCTCCGTTATCGTGAATGTTGCCGATGATTTCGATTTCGCTCTCGTTCATCACTATATCGAGTGCAGGGCTGTTCGGGCTTCGTAACATATGAGCGCAATAACAACCGCCTTTGCTATATTCAATAACGGCAACAATTTCGCCAAATATGCGGTCTTTATATTTTATTGCATCCCCCTCAAACACCATCTTGCCGTTCTTATCTCGCAAGCCTGTGCATTCACCTACGGTGTCGGGGATAACTCTACGGATAATCGGAACACCAAGTTTCGTGCTTTCGTCAATCCAAAAACCGCCTTCAAGCGCACCAGTAAGGTATCCTTCTACCCAATCCCCTGTATCTATCCGCTTTCCACGGAACAAGCCTATATTTTCACGCATTATAATTCCTCCTCTGGAAACCTAATTTTTGTTACCGCCATAGGAAACTCCTCAATCTCACTTGCCCACAGCGCCTTTCCGCCACATTTCTCAAATGCATAAGGGAAACCGCCTATGCCGTCAAACAAGCTGCCGATGGTAATGTCGCGCTCATACTGTGCGCTGATACGCCTTGCCAGCCAGCACCAGAACGGCAGTGCAATGGAGTTGCCGAGGGCTTTGTATCTGGGACTGTCAGCCTCCTTGTGTCGCTTGCCCCTGCTGTCTACCCACTCGCCTATGTCCGTCCAGCCATCGGGATAACCTTGCAGCCGTTCACACTCAAGGGGAGTCAGACGGCGGACGATGTTCATAGGCTCTATGACTCCGGCGCAAAACCCCGGCCTTGTGCCGTTACATATCGTTGTGGCGTTTTCGTAATAGCATTTTGTGTTTTCCGCTCTGAAGCCCAGCGGGAAGCCCGTTACCGCATTCACCTGATTGCCGCCCGTTCCCATCCGTGCCGTCAAGGTTGGCGAGATGCCGTCCTCTACTATGGTGTTCTTGGTGGATGTCATTTCGATACACAACGGTTCCACCACAGCTATCCCGCCTTGATTGCAAGCAGGATTGCCGCCGTTGAGGTCGAGGGTTCGGCTTGTTTCGGCTTCATATATGCCGCTGTGTGGGTTTGGAGACTTCATAGCGTTGCTGGAATAACTGCTGATGCCGTAGGCTCTCGCCATTTGATTGTCTCCGGCATTTGCCTGGAGAGTACCGCTGATGCCGTCATATATATAGCCACCTTCACGCCGGGCGATTCCCGGTTCAAACGCAACCACCGCCGGTCTATCGATGGTGTTCAGCGTATAGCTCACATCCTCACGCCATCCCTTTCCGTTGCATCCCGCTGTGTCAGCACGGTCTATTCCGTTTCCTTGTAGGCAGAAACACTCTGCGCTCTCAGCGCCGTCTCCAGCTGCTGCGGCAGCACTTTTCCTCTGCGCTCCGCCCTGTTCAAAATGCCCTGACAGGCCTTTGCGCTCAAAGAGTACTTCGGGTGCGGAGAGTCCTCCAAAATCTGCGACAAGCGCGATACGTTTTCTTCTCTGGGGCACTCCCCAAAACTGTGCGTCGTGTACTCGCCAAGCAATGGACCATCTCCCATCGCTATCGTAATAACAGCCGGATTTTGTCCATCCGTCACTTTGTGGCACGACACACACAACGGCATCCGGCTCCGCGATTTTGATGATTTCCTCGATGACTGCCGCGAAGTCTGAGCCTTTGGGACTTCCGCTGCTGAAAGCTCCGGGCACATTTTCCCAGACCATATATCGAGGTCGAATATACTGACCTGTTCTGCCTCGCAATTCATCTGCCTTTCTCAGCTCCTTTACGCATCTTATCTGTTCCATGTATAGGCCGCTACGTTCTCCAGCAAGACCAGCTCGTTTGCCCGCGACTGACAAATCTTGGCACGGGCTGCCGCCGGTAACAACATCAACAGGCTCAACAGTAAACCAATCTATCTTGGTTATATCTCCAAGGTGTTTCATTTGCTCTCCTTCGTGCTTATCCAAAACGCATCTATCGCGCCGAGGTCAAACATGCCCACAAACTCCTCATTCCTATAAGCCTCAATAACATCTCCAACTCGGTTGATATGAGTTATTTGGAGATTGCAATGCCCATCACGCCAGCGAACAATGAGGTGTTTCATATAGCAACCTCCGCAAAATCAAATAGGGTTTCTTCTGCATCTGCGTCCTCCGCGTCTTTATCCGCCCTCTCGGCTCGTTCTGCAGCATCAAAGGCATCAAGAAAGATTTTTTCAAATTCACTCATTAACCGTC
>JAZNIA010000140.1:0-10179 GCA_045577195.1 Congzhengia sp. | reverse complement strand
AAGCGGAAGCAGAAAAAACAGCAATGGAACTTTTAGAGCGTGTTGGCCTTGCGGATCGCGCAGAAGCCTATCCTTCACAGCTTTCCGGCGGGCAGAAGCAGCGCGTTGCCATTGTGCGTGCACTCTGCATGAACCCTGACGTAATGCTTTTTGACGAGCCGACCTCCGCATTAGACCCTGAAATGGTTGGCGAAGTTTTAGACGTTATGAAAAAACTGGCAACCGAGGGAATGACCATGGTTGTGGTAACCCACGAAATGGGTTTTGCCAAAGATGTGGCAGACCGTGTGGTGTTTATGTGCGATGGTAAGATTTTAGAAGAAGGCAAGCCCGAGGAATTTTTTACAAACCCCAAGGACGAAAGAGCAAGACAATTCTTAAAAAGTATATTATAAAAATATATTATAAAAAGACGTTATAGTATGTGCTATAACGTCTTTTTTGTGTAAAAATATATAATTCTGAGCGAAAATTATTTACAACTTATTACCTGATACCCCTGATCGGTCACTGTTTTTATCAGCGTTTCATCAGAAATTTCTTTTGTGAGAATGAGTTCTGCCGTGCCCGTTTTGTGGCTTACAATGGCTTCTTTTACGCCGTCTGTTGATTCTAAACACTGTTTTACTCTTCCTTCGCAATGCGGGCACATCATACCTTCAATTGTTAGCGTTTTTTTCATGGCTTGATTCTCCTTCTTGGTGTTGTTTTTTTGGGTTTTTATATTCTTTTGCATGGGAAATAGATTCAGTCGAAGCGCGTTTGTTACAACGCAAAAACTGGATAAACTCATGGCAAAAGCGCCAAACATGGGACTTAGCTGCCAACCGAGCAGGGGAATCCAAACGCCTGCAGCCAGAGGAATTCCGATTATGTTGTAGATAAACGCCCAGAACAGGTTCTGGTGAATATTTTTTAAGGTTGCGCGACTCAGCCGCACACAGTCGACAACGTCGGTGAGTCTGCTCTTTGTCAGCACAATGTCGGCAGAGTCGATGGCAACATCTGTTCCTGCGCCAATTGCAATTCCGACATCTGCGCAAGTCAGGGCAGGGGCATCATTGATGCCGTCTCCTACCATGGCAACCTTGCCTTGTTGCTTAAGCTTTTTTATCACTTCTTCTTTTCCGGCAGGGAGGACTTCAGCGATCACTTCATCAACCCCCGTTTGTTTCTTTACGGCGTTGGCAGTTTTCTTGAGGTCTCCCGTGAGCATCACGACGCGAATCCCCATGTTTTTTAACTGCAAGATGGCGTCATAGCTATCTGGTTTAACGGTGTCAGCGACGGCAATTAGTCCTAAAAAAGCATCTTCTTTTGCAAAATATAGCGGTGTTTTTCCAATAGATGCGATTTGCTCTGCTTGCGTCCTGGCGGTTTCCGGAATCTTTGTAAATCGGGATACAAAACGTTCATTTCCTCCGTAGATCTTGTTGCCGTCTGCAACTGCACAAAGCCCGTTTCCGGGATGAAGCTCAAATTCTGTGCTCTCCATAAAAGAGATTTTTTGTTCTTGTGCTTTTGCGACAATCGCTTTTGCCAGAGGGTGCTCGCTTTTGGCTTCCAGAGCGTATGCAAAGGTCAGAAGCGTATCCTCCGTTTCGCCTGTCGTAGGGAAAAGGTCTGTTACAGCGGGTTTTCCTTCGGTAATCGTACCGGTTTTGTCCAGTGCCATTATTTTGATTCGCCCTGCCTCTTCCAAAGAAACGGCAGTTTTAAATAAAATGCCGTTTTTTGCAGCAACACCGTTTCCAACCATGATGGCAACAGGTGTTGCCAAACCCAATGCACAGGGACAGCTGATAACCAAAACAGAAACGCCCCGTGCTAAAGAAAACCCAAAATCCTGCCCCAAAAACAGCCAAACCAAAACAGTGAGCACAGAAAACAAAATCACAACGGGAACAAAGATGCCGGAAACCTTATCTGCAACCTTTGCGATAGGTGCCTTGGTTGCGGCGGCGTTTTGCACCATCTGAATGATTTGGGAAAGCAAAGTGTCCTCTCCGACCTTTGTGGCGCGAACGCGGATATAGCCAAATCGGTTTATGGTTGCGGCAGAAACCGTGTCACCCTCTTCTTTGTCTACCGGAATACTCTCGCCCGTGAGAGCGGATTCGTCAACCGCACAATATCCTTCCAGAATCACGCCGTCGGCAGGGATAGCGCCGCCGGGTTTTACGATGAATATATCGTCTTTTTGGATTTGCTTTGCGGGAATTTCCATTTCGATTCCGTTCTGTATCACAATTGCAGTTTTCGGCGTAAGGGAAATCAGGCTTTTCAGCGCAGAGGTGGTTTTGCCTTTGGACCGCGCCTCCAGCATTTTTCCGACGGTAATCAGTGCCAGAATCATTGCGGCGGATTCAAAGTAGAATTCGTGCATATAAGCCATTACGGCGGAAGTGTCACCGCGCAGCTGTGCGTCTGTCATCAAAAATAAACATACCGTACTGTAAAGAAAGGACGCGCCGGAACCGAGCGCTACCAACGTATCCATATTTGGTGCTTTTTTAAATATGGCTTTGGTGCCGCTTATAAAAAAGTCCTTATTTATCACCATTACAATGCTAGAAAGAAGAAGTTGCAAAAGCCCTACCGCAATGTGGTTTCTTTCAAAAAAAACAGGGAGCGGCAAGCCAAACATGGTATGTCCCATGGAAACATACATGAGAAGAGCCAAAAAGAGAAGTGACGACAAAAGCCGTTTTTTGAGCCTTGGCGTTTCAACATCTGTGAACATATCGTCTTCTTTTTCTGTGGTTATGTTGCCTCTTTTTAGGCTTGCGCTGTATCCAGCCTGTTCGACTGCGCGGATGATTTCGCTTTCGCTGGCTGTGCCTGCAACGCCCATGGTGTTTGTCAGCAAACTTACGGAGCAGTTTGTCACACCGTTTAAGTTTTTAACCGCCTTTTCAACGCGGGCAGAGCAGGCGGCACAGCTCATCCCCGTCACAGTAAACTGTTTCATGGTTTTTCTCCTATTTCATCAGCTTGTAGAGCGTTGTCAAAAGCTCGTCTACGGTTTCATCTTTTCCTTGCTTTATATCTTCTGTAACGCAGGATTTAATATGCGCAGCAAGCAGTTCTTTGTTAAAAGCGTTTAATGCAGCCGTAATGGCAGAAACTTGCGTTAAAATATCGATGCAATAGGCGTTTTCTTCTACCATATTACGCACGCCACGTACCTGTCCCTCAATTCTGCTCAGTCGGTTTAAAAGGGAGCGGAGTTCTTTCTCGGACCGTATTTTTGTTTTTTTACAGCATTCCATTTTATATACATCCTTTTACGAAATTTAATACCCCTAGGGGGTATCTAAATTGTAGCACAGAAAAGAAAAGATGTCAAGGAGAACTGCGATTTAAGATATAAGTGTGTAGGAAAACATTTCGCAGTGGATTTTACTGCCGATGTCTGCACCAGCGGGCAGAAGCGCCAAGGCAATAAACACCTCGTTTTCTGTCTCAAGATCTTTTAAGTAAGCGTATTCGCCCTCAATTCTGTCTAGAATATAATCTTTCGGCTGCATATGTGTGCCTCCTTTGTTTTTGTCTATTTTATCATATTTCATTTCGCGTTACAAGAGAAAGAGAATGCTGTATTTTCTTGACAAACAGATTAGAATATTATAAAATAGAATTACAATAAAACACGAAAGGGGTTTTAAAAATGTTTTGCGGAAAGTGTGGACATGAGATAAAAGACGGAGAAAAGTTTTGCATGGTTTGCGGAACGAAAACCGAGGAGATTGCGCAGATGGGGTTTCAAAAAGCGCCATCTCTTACAGATGAGCCGTCAGCATCGGCTAAGCCAGATGTGACTTCTGCGGAAACTGCACCGGAAGCTCCGGCAGCCATCTCAATAGGTGGCACACCTGATGCTCCGGTAGCGAAAAAAACGAACGCTGGATTTGCGCTGATGCGCATGGGCAAAAAAGGACTTATTGCAGCTATCGCAGGCGTTTTGGTTGTGGCGATTGCCATCACGGCTGTAGCATCGCCTATGGTACGGAATGCCTTTGTAAAAACAGTATTATCTCCTGAAAAATATTTGCAGCACGTTGTAAAGCACGAAATGGAGGATGTTTCCTCTGATGTTGCAAAATACATAGCGCTTTTTTCTGAATCCTACGATATGGAGCAAGCTGTCGGTGGTAATATTGAAGTGACACTGGGGGATGGCTTTGAAAGCTTTATACAAGCGGCAACAGGAGAAGACATTTCAGAGTACACGAACTGGCTCAATCAGATGGCGATTGGGTATGATGTAGTAATGGAGCAGGATAAAAGTGCAGTGGACTTGGATTTGCATGTAAATGGTGCAGATGTCATTTCTTCGCAGATTGTAGCGGACATGGAAAACAATCAGTTATATCTCTCTGTTCCGGAACTGAACGCGCAGCCTATTGGGTTTTCTGGTGCAGATGCCGGCATGCAATCTTATGGCGTGTCAAATAACGCGATGGATCTGATTACTGAGGTTGCGTCGGTTGTTCCGGACGAAAAGGTTATGAAAAAAATGTTGAACCGCTATATTGCCTGCGTCATAGAACAGGTAGATGATGTGGATGAGGACAGCGCATCTTTTAAAATTGATGGACTTACACAAAAATGCACGCAGCTTTCCGTTGATTTAGATGAAAAGCTTGCAGTATCTATTGCAAAAGCAGTCCTCAAAGAGGCAAAAGACGATAAGGAAATCAAGGCAATCATTGACGACTTAGAAGACATTGATGAGCTTGGCATAAATGGTTTATCTTCGCAGTTTGACAATGCGATTGACCAGGCACTAGATGGATTGCCTGATGCAAAACCCTCCGGTGAAACCATTATGACAGCAAACATCTGGGTAAACAATAAGGGCGAAATCATTGGTATTGGCATGGAAGATGAATACAACGAGGCGTATCTGATTACAGCTGAAAAAGGTAAAAAATATGCTGTTTGTGCAGAATATATCAGAAACGGCAGTTCTGTTATGAGTATTGAAGGCAGCGGAACGGTAAAAGGTGGCAAGCGCAGCGGTGATTTCTATGCAAAATACGGCGACATGAAGCTTGTAAAGCTTACGCTGAAGGATGTCAATACAAAACTGATGGAAGACGGCGTCTTTAACGGAACGCTTACGATAGCACCTGCTGATGGTATCAATGGCATGCTGTCTCTGGCTGGTCAGGACGAAATTGCATCTTTGATTTCCAACTTAAAGCTTGTGGTAAAAGGTTCATCGGAAAGCACAGAGGATACAGACAATACGCTTCAGCTTTATCAGGGAGATACGCTTTGTGCATCTCTCCGCCTGACAGGAAAACTCAAAGATGATGCATCTGTTTCAGTTCCCGATAGCTATGTAGATGCAACAAACGATGAAGCAATTACTGCATGGGCAAAGAATATTGACAGAACTACCTTAGTTCAAAAACTGAAAAATGCCGGCGTGCCAAGTCAGTGGACTTCGCTTTTGGAAATGGCGATGGGTAGTCTCGATTATACATATTAAAAAAGTTTGCTTAAGCGCCGTATCTCGCGGCGCTTAAGTTATAGAGGGAATATAAATGGTGATAGAACGGATTCAAAAAAAATATGGGAAAAAAGCGGTTTTAAAAGAAGTTTCGTTGCCTCTCGAGCAAGGGACTTGTATCGGTATTTTAGGCGGAAACGGAAGCGGAAAATCAACGCTTCTTAGTATCCTAGCTGGCATTTTAAAAAGCGATGATGGCCAATTTATCTATGAGGAAACAGACCTTTTAAAAGATGAAAGGAAGCGCGCAGAAATCGTGGGCTATGTTCCTCAGGGAACGCCTTTGATAGAAGAGCTTTCCGCTTATGATAATTTGCGTCTTTGGTACGATAAGGAGAAGCTAAGCGTTTCGCTGCAAGACGGTGTTTTGGCAATGCTGGGCGTTAGTGATTTTTTAAAGGTTCCCGTATGCAAGATGTCAGGCGGCATGAAAAAGCGATTGGCGATCGGGTGCGCCGTTGCGCATGAGCCGAAGATTCTTTTGCTTGACGAGCCGTCAGCAGCACTGGATTTAGTCTGCAAAGCAAGAATCGCAACATATCTGCAGGAGTTTAAATCAAGGGGCGGTGTCATTTTGCTGGCAACCCATGATATTCAGGAGCTTCCTCTTTGCGACCGATTGTACATCCTAAAGGAAGGTACTTTGCATCCATATGTGTATGACGGAAACGTGGACCGATTGGCGGGGAGCTTATTATGAAAAAAACGTATTTGAAGTTACAGATAAAACGTACGTTTTCCATATACCCTGCTATCTTTCTGGTAACTATATCCATGATTTTGGCAATCGGTATCGCGGCTATGGCGCTGCTGAACGCAAATACACAGAGCGAAAACAAGCAAAAGGTGCGCGTTGGTGTTGTAGGGGAGTTAGAAGACAGTTATTTTGGTGTTGGAATGTATGCACTCCAAAATCTGGACAGCTCGCGCTTTTATGTTGAGTTTTGCCCAATGCAGGAGGAAGAGGCTGTAAAGGCACTAAAAAACCGTGAAATAAACGGTTATATTGATATTCCTGATAACTTTGTAGATGGAATTTACAGTGGACAGAACTATGCCGCCACATATGTTACCTTGAACACACCCGATGGGTTTGGTAGTATCCTGACCGCAGAAATTACAGAAGTGGTATCCGATATTGTAACGGAAACGCAAGCCGGTATTTACAGTATGCAGAGAATCGCTGCAGATCACGGAAAAACAGAGGAAATATACGATCAGATGAACGACTTAAATCTTCGTTATATCAAGCTGGTCTTTGACCGTAACAACATTTATGGACTAAAAACGCTGGGAATTTCCGACAACTTATCTATGGGCGGCTATTATACCTGTAGTTTGATTTTGATTTTTATGATGATTTGGGGCATTTCCTGTAACAAATTGCTAGGTCGCAGAAATCTTTCTCTGGCGCGGTCTTTAAATGCGTTTGGCTTAAAGCCTGCATCGCAGCTGTTTTGCGAATACGCGGGTTTTCTCGCTGTTACGATTATAACGTTTTTAATTCTTGCGATCAGCGCGGGAGCGGTCATTTCTCAAAACAGCTTTATGATTCGTGAGTTATCAGATGCGAGCATATCAGGCGCAGTGTTTTTTTTGATTCAGATGCTTCCGGTGATTATCATGATTACCACAATGCAGATGGCAATATACGAGATGGTTTCGGGAACAGTCAGCGTGGTTTTGCTCCAATTTTTCCTGACAGTGGGGCTGGGGTATCTTTCGGGCTGCTTTTATCCGAATACGTTTTTTCCGGATAGTGTCCAAAGTGTTGCAGCGGCATTGCCTTCGGGTGTTGGATTTACCTACCTGAAAAGATTGATGGCAGAAAATCTTCAAATGACAGATTTAATTGCAGTGGTTTTCTATACGCTATTTTTTGCTGTCGTTGCATTTTTGGCGCGCAGACGTAGAATTGCAGGTGAACACACATGAGTAACGTAAGAAAATATTGGGTATGGCTGCTTTTGAGTTGTAAAAGACTTTTGCGTAAGATAAGCTTTTTGTTTTTGCTTGTTTTAATTCCTGTGGTTGTGCCGCTGACCAATGCCGCAATGGCGGGTGAAAGTGGTGTTTTGCATATTGGTCTATGCAATCAGGACGAAAACAGTGTTGCTCAAAACATAATTGATGAGTTAACTGAGGATAGCGGACTTTTGCGGTTTTCTGTGTTTGGTTCGGAAGAAGATGCGATACGCGCTGTAGAGGAGCATAAAATGGATGCGGCGTGGATTTTTGTGCAGAGATTTGATGTGAATATGGACGCGTACACAAAGGGAGATTCTAAAAAACCCTTGGTTTCGGTTGTGGAGCGGGAGGATACCGTGCCGTTGCAGCTTTCCAGAGAGATTTTATACGGCGCAGTGTATCAGAAGTTATCCGTTTCTCTGTATCGCAATTTTGTGTATTCGGAGGTCCTGACAGAAGCGGAAGCACCCGCCCGCGAGGTGCAGGTTTATTATGATGAGGTCGTTCGTAACCGTGGAATTATTGAAATGAAACGGCTTGGAACAGATTCCGTTATGGGCGAGACAAATTACTTAACTGCTCCCTTAAGAGGCATTTTATCCCTTCTCGTGGTACTTTGTACGCTTGCTGCAGCACTGTATTTTCTGCAGGACCAAAAAAGCGGAACATACGATTGGCTTGCTGCAAAAAAACGGATTGCCCCTGCCTTTGCGCTATGTTTTTCTTCCGCAATTCTTTCGGCAACGGCAGTTTTTGTCGCCCTACAGTTTGCGGGCATTTCCGTTGGATTTTGGCATGAGCTTTTGTCGATGCTGTTGTTTGCTTTTTCGTCGGCGGGGTTTGGATTGCTATTTTGTGCGCTGTTTCGTTCTGCAGGCAAACTAGGTGCTGCAATTCCCGGAATTATGCTGATTATGCTTGTGCTTTCGCCAATCTTTTTTAATTTAAAAATCCTGCGTTTTATACGGATTTTGCTTCCAACCTACTATTACCTGCAATCAACTTATAATGTTGCATTTTATCTTTATACGGTCATCTATTGTATTGGAATTTATGGGGCAGCATTTTTGGCTTGGAGGTTAAAACAACGCAGTTTATTTCAGCACAGAACATAATTTATATAGCCGGATAAAAAGAGAACGGAGATGCTTAGCATCTCCGTTCTCTTTTTATCAAATGTTGTAAAAATCCTTCGCACCCGCGTACAACGTCTTTGTAGGTTTCTTCAAAATTTCCCGTGTACCACGGATCCGCAATATTACCGCCGTCTGCAAAATCCAGTAAAAGGTGTACTTTGTCTTTCGTATCGTTTCCGATAATCGGCGTTAAATTTCTTAGGTTGTATGAATCCATGGCGAGGATATAATCAAAGTTTTCGTAATCCTCTTTTGTCAGTTGCACTGCATATTTTCCTGCAGTGGAAATGCCAACCTCAGCCAGCTTTTTTTGCGTTCCGCGGTGCACGGGGTTTCCAATTTCTTCGCGGCTGGTAGCAGAGGAGGCAATGAAAAAATTTTTTTCCATTCCTCTTTTTTGTACCATGTCACGAAACACAAACTCTGCCATAGGACTTCGGCAAATATTTCCGTGGCAAACAAACATAACCCTTATCAAGAAAAACACCTGCTTTCAAAAGAAATAGGATATATATTTTATTTTACCACATCTGCGTCTATCTCTGCAAGTAATTTTTCTTTGAAACGTCGGATGTTGCTGTATTTATTTTGCGTATCGATTGAGGTTATAAAATGCCAAGGAAGCGCAAGAATGTATTTTGGAGAAATGATTCAATGAAAAACAAGTGGATGGTTTTTATAAACCATCCACTTGTTTTTTGTTTCATTTATTTTGACACTGTATACGGTTTAGTGCTTCGCCAAACCGCTGGAAGTGGTTAATCTCGCGCTGGCGCAGGTAAGCGATGACGCGGTTTACGTCCGGATCGTCGGACACACGCAAAATGTTATCGTAGGTCGTGCGCGCCTTTTGCTCCGCAGCCAAATCCTCGACGAGGTCTGTGATCGGGTCGCCCTTTACCGCAAATGCCATTGCGTTGAAGGGCTGACCTGCAGCCGATGTGGGCCATACACCTTTGCCGTGGTCAATAAAATACGTCGCGAAGGGACTGTTTTCAATTTCTGCTGAGGATGCATTTTTTGTCAACTGATGTACAATTGTACCCACCATCTCAAGGTGCGCAAGTTCCTCTGTGCCTGTATCAGCAACTATTTTGCCCCTTTCAAAAATATTATATTTTCGGGGTGATTCTTATGGAAGAAGGGCGTATTATAAAGTTAAGTGTTTATAATGGGGTTAACCCTTTTGACTTGTTTGAAAAGGCTAATCTTACAAGTTATTGTAGAAATGATAATTACTTATATACTCTTTTGCTTTTTAAAGGGTATGTAATAAGGTGTTCTGAGGCAAAGAAAAAGTCTTATAGTCGTAAGATGGGTAAGTATCATATTTCTATGTATTTATATGAATATAATTCTGGTTGTCGTTGTGTAGTTCTAAATAGTGCAACGTGTTTTTCAGATGATATTAGTTATTATCTAAAAAAGTTCAGAGTTGATTACAACTGTATAGTAATCTCTTTGTTAAATACTTGGCATGATGGAATCTATCTTTTTAAAGATAACAGGCTTATAGAAGCAGAAAGATTGTACAAGGTTATGGAGGGCTAATTG
>JAZNIA010000139.1:0-1647 GCA_045577195.1 Congzhengia sp. | reverse complement strand
AAAAAAGTCAAGCAGGAAAAGATGACAAATTAACCGAAATATTAAAATATCCGCAGCATAAAATGCTGCGGATATTTTTAATACCATTCTATTTTATTTGTGGTGGATTACTGAACGATTTCCACTACAACGTGTTTATTTTCACGGTTTGCAGCGGCTTTCATTACGGTTCGGATGGATTTTGCGATTCTGCCCTGCTTGCCGATGACTTTACCCATATCGGCATCTGCAACGCTAAGCTCCAAAACCACGGACTGTTCGCCGTCAATCTGGTTTATGGAAACGCTGTCAGGCTCGTCCACCAGTGCTTTCGCAATAACTGCTAACAAATCTTTCATTTTTTTCTCCTTTAGGCTGATTACGGGGCATAGGTTGCGCTCAAATAAAAGCGCAACCCAAACACCCATTACTGTGTGATACCGCTTTTCTTCAGCAGAACCTTTACAGTATCTGTAGGCTGTGCGCCGTTGCTGAGCCATTTCTTTGCAAGTTCTGCATCGATTTTGATTTCAGCGGGCTCGGTTAAGGGGTTGTATGTGCCGATCTGTTCGATGAATCTACCGTCTCTCGGGTATCTGGAATCAGCGATTACAACTCTGTAGAACGGAGCTTTCTTAGCACCCATTCTTCTCAGTCTCATTTTTACTGCCATTTTGTTCACCTCCAAATAGTGTATTATATGTTAAGTTACATAACAAGCTTATTTGCGTTTTTTCTTTTTCTTGAACTTACGCATACCGGGGATGTTACCGCCGGTAAACTGTTTCATCATTTTCTGCATCTGTTCAAATTGTTTTAACAGCAGATTCACGTCAGAAACCTGCATTCCGCTGCCTGCTGCGATGCGGCGCTTGCGGCTTGCGTTGATGATGGAGGGGTTTTCCCGCTCCTGCATGGTCATGGATTTGATGATTGCCTCAATGCGGTCCAGCTTGCGCTCGTCGATATTGGATTCGTCAATCGCTTTGGCATTCACGCCGGGAATCATTTTCACCAGCTGGGTTATAGGCCCCATTTTTTTCATCTGCTGCATCTGCGCAAGGAAATCGTCTAAGTTAAAGGTGTTCTGACGAATTTTTTGCTCTAATTTTTCTGCGTCCTTTTCGTCGAATGCCGCCTGGGCTTTTTCAATTAAGGACATCACATCGCCGCTGCCTAAGATTCTCGATGCCATGCGGTCGGGGTGAAATTCTTCAATATCGGACAGCTTTTCGCCAACGCCGGCAAACTTGATGGGTTTGCCCGTCACAGCTTTTACGGAAAGGGCAGCACCGCCTCTGGTGTCACCGTCCAGCTTTGTCATTACAACACCGCTGATTTCTAAGCGCGCGTTAAAGCTTTCAGCAATGTTCACCGCGTCCTGACCGGTCATCGCATCGATAACCAGAAGGATTTCGTCCGGTGAAACAGCAGATTTTATATCTTCTAATTCCTGCATCAAGTCATCGTCAATGTGCAGACGACCGGCAGTATCGATAATAACAAAATCGTTTCCGTGCTGCTTTGCGTGGTCAATTGCAGCATTTGCAATTGTTACAGCGGAAACCTGTGTGCCCATTTGGAACACGGGAATGTCTAGCTGTTTTCCCACAACCTCCAGCTGCTTTACGGCAGCAGGGCGGTAAATATCGCAGGCAACAAGCAAGG
>JAZNIA010000138.1:0-6174 GCA_045577195.1 Congzhengia sp. | reverse complement strand
AAAAAGGAACATCGCAAAATTTTGCGATGTTCCTTTTTTTACTCTTTTATTAAGGCACAAACCGCCTCCGCAGCAATCCCCTCGCCTCTTCCCGTGAAACCAAGCTTTTCCGTCGTTGTGGCTTTGACGTTCACGCGTTCTAGGGTCAATCCTGCCGTTTTGGCAATCTGTTTTACCATATCAGGAATATAAGCCGCCAGCTTTGGCTTTTGGGCAATGATGGTAATATCTAAATTCTGTATGCTGTAACCTTTCCTTTGCACCAGGCGTACTACATTGGAGAAAAGCTTTAAGCTGTCTGCCCCGCGATACGTTTCATCTGTGTCCGGAAAATGTTTCCCGATGTCTCCTAAAGCCGCCGCACCCAAAAGCGCGTCCATTGCCGCATGGGTTGCCACATCGGCGTCGGAATGTCCCAAAAGGCCCAGATCATGCGGGACATGAACGCCGCAAAGAATCAGTTTTCTGTTTTCTGCAAATTTGTGCACGTCAAAACCGTGCCCTACGCGAAAATCCATACTTACTCCTCCAATAAACTTTCCGCAACCGGGATGTCCTCCGGCGTGGTTACCTTGATATTGCGATAGGTGCCTTCTGTAACAAAGATCCGTTTCCCCAACCGCTCCACCAGTGAGCAATCGTCCGTTGCCTGTGCCAGAATTTGTTCCTCTGTATCGTATGCTGCAAACAAGATGTCTTTTTGGAACACCTGCGGCGTCTGAATTTCAAAAATTTCGCTTCTGTCTACCGTTTCTGTAATAAATCCCGTTTGGTCTGCCCGCTTTAGCGTACATTTCGGACGAACACCGCACGCTGCCGCACCATACTTTTCTGCCGCCAAAACCGTTTCTTCTATCACAGATTCCGTCACAAGCGGTCTTGCACCATCGTGCACGCAAATGAGCACCGCATTCTCTGACACCTCTTCCATTGCCGCCCGAACGGACATCGCTCGATTTGCGCCGCCGCGCACAATTGCTTTGAGTTTTCCAATTCCATATTCTTCTGCAATCCATTTCAGCTGTGCCATATCCTCTTCTCTGCTAGATACGACAATTTCCGAAATGAACGGACTTTGTTCAAGTGTCGTCAGTGTTCTTGCAATCACCGACACACCGCTAATTGTAAGAAACAGCTTGTTTTGGTCTGCACCCATGCGCGTCCCCGAACCGCCTGCTGCAACTATGCAGCTGACAAAAGAACTTTCTTTCTTCTTTTTCAAGCAAACCCCTCCGATACTTCTGTCATGTTCTATTTTGTTGCTTTTCTATATGCAGTTTCAAAAATTCGCCCGTATATGATTGTTTTGCCTGAATCAATTCCTCCGGCGTTCCTGTAGCAATCACAGTTCCACCCTTGTCGCCGCCCTCAGGCCCTAAGTCGATGATGTAGTCAGCGGTTTTGATCACGTCTAAATTGTGTTCAATCACCAAAACAGTGTTGCCGTTTTCAACCAGCTTATCTAAGACCTCGAGCAGTTTATGCACATCTGCCGAATGAAGACCTGTGGTAGGCTCGTCTAAGATATAGAGCGTCTTTCCTGTGCCGCGTTTTGATAGTTCTGTTGCTAATTTTACGCGCTGCGCCTCCCCGCCCGAAAGCTGCGTGGATGGCTGGCCAAGCTTCACATACGAAAGTCCTACGTCGTAAAGGGTTTGCAGCTTTTTCTGGATTCTTGGAATATGGGCAAAAAATTCCAATCCCTCTTCCACCGTCATATCCAACACTTCATAGATGTTTTTACCCTTATAGCGCACCTCTAAGGTTTCGCGGTTGTACCGTTTGCCCTTACATACATCGCAGGGAACAAATACGTCGGGCAAAAAGTGCATTTCGATTTTAATAATACCGTCACCCGAGCAGGCTTCGCATCTTCCGCCTTTTACGTTAAAGCTGAATCTGCCTGATTTGTAGCCACGCATTTTGGCTTCGTTTGTGGCTGCAAATATTTCGCGAATATCACCAAACACGCCCGTATAGGTCGCAGGATTCGACCGTGGTGTTCTGCCGATGGGCGACTGATCAATGTCAATAATTTTATCCAGATGCTCTACGCCCTCCGCCTTACGGAATTTTCCCGGCACGCTATGGGCGCGGTTTAAGGTTTTGGATAAATATTTATTAATAATTTCATTCACCAAAGAGGATTTTCCCGAACCGGATACGCCAGTCACCGCCGTAAAAGTTCCTAAGGGAATTTCCACATCTATATTCTTTAAATTGTTTTCTTCACATCCATAAAACTTCAGTGTTTTTCCGTTTCCGCTTCGTCTTTTTTCCGGTATCGGAATTTCCTTTTCACCGCTTAAATACTGACCGGTCAGCGAATGCTTACACGCCATGATTTCCTCCGCCGTGCCTTTTGCAACAATGCTGCCTCCATGCACTCCCGCACCGGGACCGACATCGACGATATAATCCGCCTCCAGCATCGTATCCTCATCATGCTCCACCACAACCAGGGTGTTTCCCATATCGGTAAGCTTACGAAGAGTTGCCAAAAGCTTATTGTTATCCCTTTGATGCAGACCGATAGACGGTTCGTCCAAAATGTATAACACACCCATCAAGCCTGAACCAATTTGTGTTGCCAGGCGTATTCTTTGCGCCTCGCCACCGGAAAGCGTTCCCGCTGAACGAGATAACGTCAGGTATTCCAACCCCACATCGCAGAGGAACTGAATGCGTTCCTTAATTTCCTTTAAAACGCGCCCTGCAATCTGCAGTTCCCGCTTTGTCAAACTCAGCTTTTCAAAAAACGCCTTTGCCTTTCCAACCGGAAGATTGGTGACTTCATCAATGTTTTTTCCGCCCACAGTAACCGCCAGCACATCGGGGCGCAAGCGCTTGCCGCCGCATTCCGGACAAAGCTCAAAGCGCATCATCTTTTCAATTTCCGCTTTCATCAGCTCGCTGTTGGTATCGCGGTAACGCCGCTCCAAATTATTGACAACGCCTTCAAAAGCGGCAAAGTAATGGGACGTGCCATAAGACCGTTTTAAGAAAAGCTCCAGCCGTTCGCCTTTCGTGCCGTACAAAATTGCGTTGATGCCCTCTTTACTGATGTCCTTGACCTTCGTATCAAAATCGAACCCATATTTTTTCCCTAACGCGGTATAATACATCGAAGCCATACTTTCCTCTCCGCCGGAGGAGGACCAGCCCGACGCCGTGATTCCGCCCTCATTTAAGGTCAGTTCCGGATTTAAAATCAAGTCCGGTGAAACCTTCATCATGCTGCCGATACCCGCACAGTGGGGGCATGCACCCCGCGGATTGTTAAAGGAAAACATACGGGGCGAAAGCTCTTCCATACTAATGCCGCAATCGTCGCAGGCATAGTTTTGAGAAAATGTCATTTCCTCACCGTCAATGACATCAATCACTACAATCCCCTCTGAAAGAGACGCTGCGGTTTCAATCGAATCGGTAAGTCTTCGGTCAATGCCGTCTTTCATCACCAAACGATCCACTACAATTTCAATATTATGCTTTTTGTTTTTTTCAAGCTTAATATCCTCAGCCAGATCATACATGAATCCGTCCACCCGCACGCGGACGTACCCGTTTTTCTTCGCGTCAGCAAAAAGCTTGACATGCTCTCCCTTTTTTCCACGGATTACAGGTGATAGAATCTGAAACTTCGTTCGCTCGGGCAGTTCTTTGATACGGTCCACAATCTGGTCTATCGTTTGTTTTTTTACCTCTTTTCCGCATTTAGGGCAATGCGGAATGCCGACTCTGGCGTATAAAAGACGAAGATAATCGTAAATTTCTGTAACCGTTCCAACGGTGGAACGGGGATTTTTTGACGTTGTTTTCTGGTCAATGCTGATAGCAGGCGAAAGCCCCTCAATATATTCCACATCAGGCTTTTCCATCTGCCCCAAAAACATTCTCGCGTAAGAGGACAGTGATTCCATATACCGTCGCTGTCCCTCGGCATATAGCGTGTCAAATGCCAAAGAGGATTTCCCTGAACCGGAAATGCCCGTAAACACTACGAATTTATCCCGCGGAATTTCTAGGTCCACATTTTTTAAATTGTGCTCTCTGGCACCCTTAATATAAATCATTTTTTCCGACATGGTTTTCTCCTTTGACGTATATATCCTACTTATAAATATACACCAATCACGCAAAAAAATCAATGTATATTTTTTCATAAAAGCGGAGATATCCAAATAGAGGAGGCGGTTTGATGGAAAACGGACAAATTCCGAAGAAAAAAAGGCTTTTTCTTTCCGCTGCAGGCGGAGTGGCAGCAGGCTTTTTAAACGGATTATTCGGCAGCGGCGGTGGCACGGTAATTGTCCCCTTTTTAGAAAAGTTTTTAAAATTAGACCCGAAAAAATCCCACGCAACAGCAATCCTGATTATATCGGGATTTACTGTGGTAAGTCTTATTTTTTACGGACTTTCTCAATCGTTAGACTATGCCTTGGCGCTTAAGGTGTCCATCGGCGGTGTGGCAGGTGGCTTTTTAGGTGCACGGTTTTTAGGAAAACTTTCCGATTCTATGATTCATAAAATTTTTGGTATATTTATGATAATCGCTGCAGTCAGGATGGTGTTTTTTTCATGATTTCTGCAATTTTAAGCGGCCTTTTTTCCGGAATTGTAAGCGGTATGGGCATTGGCGGAGGCACAATTCTGATTCCCGCACTGACAATGTTTTTGGGGCTTGACCAACGCACCGCTCAGGGGGTAAACCTTTTGTATTTTCTCCCCACCGCTGCCGTTGCGCTCATTGTGCACAAGAAAAACAAGGTGCTCGACATTAAAACTGCGGTGCCCGTTATGCTGTTTGGCGCGGCAGGTGCCATTTTGGGTGCCTTTTGCGCACTGCGTCTTCACGCCGCCATTTTAAAACGGCTTTTCGGCGGATTTTTATTTTTCATGGGTGCATACGAAATTTACAAGGGATACAAGGCAAAAAAATAAAGATTTTTTTAAAAAAATTCTTCTTTTTCTATTTACGAAAAGCGCAAAATGTGGTATGATATATGAGATAAACCATAATAGTATGGAAGAATTATGCTTGAGGTGATTTTATTTGCCCTGCTTAACCCCTGATTATTATTGCGACTCAATATCGGATGTGCCTTTGACCGCACTGAAAGAACGCGGTATTCGCGCTGTAATTTGTGACCTTGATAACACGCTGGACAGCCATGAAACGCAAGACCCGTCGGAAAAGGCTCTTGCGTTTTTAACCCGTCTTCGCACGATGGGATTTGATGTCTGTATCATTTCCAATGGCAAACATGCCCGCGTTGCCCGCTATTTAAAAGACCTTTCCCTGCCCTATATTGCAAAAGCAGGAAAACCGAAAAAGAAAAGCTATCAAAAGGCACTGCGTCTTTTAAAATGCAAGCCGGAATATGCAGCGTTTGTCGGCGACCAGATTTTTACTGACACATGGGGCGCAAACCGCGTCGGTCTTACCACCGTTTTGGTAGAACCGATTCAGTCTTTCGAGACTCCCCTCTTTTATCCAAAACGTGCACTGGAGAAATTTGTAAAAGCAAAACTTACAAAAGAGTGATTTTTATGTACGAACTTTTAAATCGGGTAAATTGTCCCGAAGATGTAAAAAAACTAAATCCCGGGGAAACGCTTCAGCTGGCGAACGAAATCCGCAGCTTTTTAATTGAATCCGTTTCCAAAACAGGCGGTCATCTTGCCTCGAATTTGGGAGTAGTGGAACTGACACTCGCCTTAATGCAAGTGTTTGATTTTCCCAAGGACAAGGTTATCTGGGACGTCGGCCATCAAAGCTACGTTTATAAACTGCTCACAGGGCGACGCGACCGTTTTTCCACGCTTCGTCAGTTCGGAGGGCTTTCCGGTTTTCCGAAAACCGGCGAAAGTGTTTACGATAGCTTCAACACCGGCCATTCCAGTACCTCGGTTTCAGCTGCTCTCGGTTTGGCAAAAGCGTACCTGCTTTCCGGAAAGGACGATAGCGTGATTGCCGTCATTGGCGATGGTGCTCTCTCCGGCGGAATGGCTTTGGAGGCTCTTTGTGACGCAGGAAGTTTTCAAAAGAATTTGATTGTGATACTAAACGATAATAATATGTCCATCTCAAAAAGCGTCAGCGGGTTTACACTTCATTTGACGCGGCTTCGTTCCGTCCCCGCTTACCTGACCTTTAAATCAGGACTGGAA
>JAZNIA010000137.1:0-7760 GCA_045577195.1 Congzhengia sp. | reverse complement strand
CACCGTATTTTCTCAAATTTAAATACCACCAGTAGTCTTCCCGCCTGAGTCCTAATTCATGCATGCGCGCCTCTAAAATATCCAAGCGCTCCTCGCGCTGACTGCCACCGATGATTTCTCCCACACCCGGCACCAAAAGGTCCATAGCTGCAACAGTTTTACCGTCATCATTCATGCGCATATAAAAGGATTTGATTTCCTTTGGGTAATCCGTCACAAACACCGGCTTTTTGAAAATCTGCTCCGTCAGGTACCGCTCATGCTCTGTCTGCAAATCACATCCCCAGGAAACGGGATACTGAAAGACTTCTCCGCTCTTTTGAAGAAGCTGAACCGCTTCTGTGTAGGTCACGCTTTCATAATCGCTGTTTGCCAGTGTTTCCAGTCGCTCCTTTAAGGACATGTCCACAAAACGGTTAAAAAAATCGATTTCCTGCGGGCAATGCTTTAACACGTAGCGCACGATATAGGAAACCATATCCCATGCAAGCTCCATATTGTCCTTTAAATCCGCAAAGGCAATTTCCGGCTCAATCATCCAAAATTCCGCCGCATGACGAGTGGTGTTAGAATTCTCCGCGCGAAAGGTGGGACCAAATGTGTAGATTTTACCGAACGCCATAGCAAAGGTTTCACCCTCCAGCTGCCCGGATACAGTCAAGTTTGCACTTTTCCCAAAAAAGTCCTGTCTCCAATCTATTTCGCCCGATTCATTTTTTGGGAGTTCGTTCATATCAAGCGTTGTTACACGAAACATTTCCCCTGCGCCTTCACAGTCCGACGCCGTAATGAGCGGCGTATGAACATAAACAAAACCCCGTTCATGAAAAAATTTATGAATGGCATAGGCAACCTCACTACGCACACGAAATACGGCAGAAAACAAATTTGTTCGCGGGCGAAGGTATGCCTGCTCCCGTAAAAACTCCACGGAATGACGCTTATTTTGCAACGGGTAATCCGGTGTTGATGTACCTTCTATCAAAATTTCTTTTGCTTTTAATTCAAAGGGTTGTTTCGCCTCTGGCGTCAATTCCAAAACACCATGCACTACAACGGCGGCGCCGATATTTAATTTGCTGATTTCCTCGTAGTTTTCAAGCAATTCCCGCTCAAATACAATCTGGATTCCCAAAAAACAACTTCCGTCGTTTAAGTCGATAAATCCAAAGGCTTTGCCCGCACGCAGATTGCGCACCCAGCCGCCAACGGTGATTGTTTTGCCGGAAAACAGATCCGGTTGATCAAAAATAGAACGTATTTCTTGTCTTTTCAAAATAAACGCTTCCTTTTTGTAATAGAGTCAGCGACAGAGAATAGTCGCCTTTGCCTCTTAGTTGTAATGTGAGTATATCATATTCTTCCCCATTCGTCAAATCAAATACCAAAACGGAGCACCTATGAAGGTGCCCCGTTTTTTTGGAATTAGTCGCAGTCGTAATCGCGCTGACAGCCACAACCGCTTCTTGTGTAGCCGTTATTCGTTTCATCGTAGCCGCAAACTCTTGTGCTGTTACTGCCGTAACCGCTGGCACAGGTAGAGCGCATACGCGGTTCATTCCATCTGCTGTTACAACAGTTTTCCCGCGTGTACGAGTCACGGCAACAACCGCTGTTTCTGCCACTTCTGAATAAATTACAAATTCCGCACATATAAAAACCTCCATATATCAGATGCCGCGCATCACGCGCGCCTCACAACATGATATGTCGGTATTTGTCGGTTTGTGTAAACTTTTTTTGATTCAATAACAGATTCTCATATCAAACAGCAAAACGGGCGCGGCATAAGCCGCGCCCATTTTATTACCAAAGCTATGCTCTTGTCTTTAAAATTTCTGCTTCATAGCGCTTTACATCTGCAAGCCAACTATCCTTCGTCGGAACACCCATCTGCAGACAGTAGTAATCCCAAACTGCATGAAAAGGATAAGACTTGAGTTCTTCCGAAAGTGCAAGTCTTGTGGTGAGGTCACCTTCAGCTTCTGCCTTTTTCAACGTTTCCACAGGCTCCAACATTGCAAAAATCATTGCCTTGATGGTATTTCTCATACCGATTACCCAAGCGGCAACACGGTTGATGCTTGCGTCAAAGAAGTCAAGGGCAATGTAAGTCTTATCAAAGAAGTTTCCGCGGTTAATTTCCTGCATAATCGCTTGCAGTTCATCATCAAAGATGACAACGTGGTCAGAGTCCCAACGAACGGGTCTGGAAACGTGAAGCAAGAGATTGTCTGCAAAATTAAAGATAGAAGAAATTTTACCGGAAATCATTTCTGTAGGATGGAAGTGACCTGCGTCTAAGGTCAGCATCACGTCATCACGGGACATTGTGTAGCCCATATAAAATTCGTGGCTGCCCACAACATAGCTTTCAGAACCAATACCAAACACTTTACTTTCTACTGCATCACGATGGTATTTCGGATCAATTTTTTCAGAAAAAATCTCGTCTAATGCATCCTTTAAACGTTTTCTGGGTGCGTATTTGTCAATAGTAATATCTTTATAACCGTCAGGAATCCAGAGATTTGTTACACTGGTCTGTCCTAATTCGCGACCAAAGTATTCACTGATTTTTCTGCAACGTTTTGCGTGCTCAATCCAAAATGCACGGATTTCATCGTCACCACTTGACAGGGTGAAACCGCTTTCACTTTTCGGGTGGGAGAAAAATGTTTGATTAAAGTCAAGACCGATGCCCTGCTCTTTTGCCCAGTTTACCCATTTTTCAAAATGCTTGGGTTCTAATTCGTTACGGTCAACCTTTTCACCGTCAAACTCTGCGTAGTTTGCATGAATATTAACCTTATGCTTACCAGGAATCAAGGACAGCGCTTTTGCAATGTCTGCGCGGAGTTCTTCCCCGTTCGTTGCCTTGCCTGGGTAGTTGCCCGTTGCCTGTATGCCGCCGGTAAGCTCTTCAGCGCCTTCAAAACCGGATACATCGTCACCCTGCCAGCAATGCATGGATACAGGAATTGATTTTACACGCTCTAAAACTGCATCTGTATCAACGCCAAGGGTTTTATACATTTCCTTTGCAATTTCATAATTTTTTACAATTAACTCTTTCATTTTGTCCCTCCTGCAAAATTAGTTACGAATATCATATCATAACTAATTTTATTTTTCAATATTTAATTTTTATTTGTTGCAATAGAAGCTTAATTTTTGTATAATATAAATAGAAAAATATTTGTAAAATAGGAGTATCTTACCATGCTGATTCAGATATTGACCAAATGTTTCGTAAAAAAAAGTGAAGATATAAAAAATCCTGCCGTTCGCACGGCATACGGCGTGTTTGGCGGGGTTTTGGGAATTATGTGTAACCTGGTTCTCTTTGTGATCAAACTCACCATCGGGAGTTTTATTTCTTCTATCGCCATTATTTCAGATGCGTTTAACAACCTTTCCGATATTGGCTCTTCTGCTCTGGCTCTGTTTGGTGCAAAAATGAGCAGTCAGAAACCCGATGAAAAGCACCCCTTTGGACACGGCAGAATTGAATATATCTGTTCCCTGCTTGTCTCCTTTATCATTGTTACAATGGGAATTGAGCTGATACAATCCTCCTTTTCGAAAATTATAAATCCCGTATCTCCAACGTTTCACGTTCCGATGCTGGTCATTTTATCTGCATCAGTTTTAATAAAGCTCTGGATGTTTTTTGCCATGCGGTATTTGGGAGATAAAATTGATTCTGATGTGTTAAAAGCAACTGCCAGCGACAGTTTAAGCGACACCGTTGCCACCGGCGTGGTTGTGCTTTCCGTGGTTTTCAGTCGCTGGCTTCCACCGATTACCGATGGAATTGCGGGGCTCGTTGTTGCAATTTTAATTTGTATCACAGGCGGTCGCGTCGCATGGGATACCATCAATACTTTGCTCGGCGCCTCTCCCGACCCTATCCTGATGCGAAAAATTTCTGACATCATTTTAGAAAACGATGAGATTTTAGGTGTTCATGATTTGATTGTACACGACTACGGACCGGGTAGGACCTTAGCGTCTGTGCATGCTGAGGTTTCATCGGAAAAATCCGCAATCTATCTGCACGAAATTATCGACACATTAGAAGATCAGATTTTTCAGAAAACCGGTGTGGAAACTGTGATACACACGGATCCGATTTTAGTAGGCTGCGAAAAGGCAGATGCAACGCGCATGCTTGTAAAAAACATTATTGAAACCGTAAACCCGGAATTTGGCATGCACGATTTTCGCATGACCGACGGTGAAAGCCGCATTAACTTGATTTTTGATTTGGAAGTTCCATTCTCCATAACGGAGACAGAAAAGGAAAAAGCGGTTTTTACCATTAAACAAAAACTGAAGCAGGAAAACCCCTGCTTTTGCTGTGTCATTCGTACAGATTATAAACCACAATATTAACACGCAGGAGGAATCCGCATGACAAAAGCCAAAGAAACCGTGAAAAAAAGTGGACGATTGAAACGGTTCTTACCCTATTATAAAAAATATAAACATATCATGGCATTCGACTTGATTTGTGCGCTGTTTACCACCATTTGTGAGCTCGTGCTCCCGCTGATTGCACGTTTTATTACCGACCGTGCCACAACGGATATTACCTCTTTAACGACAACGGCAATCTTATCCGTTGGCGGAATTTATCTTGTCTTGCGCTTAATTGATACCGCCGCCAACTACTATATGGCAAATACCGGTCACGTCATGGGGGCGCGCATGGAGACCGACATGCGTCGCGACATGTTTGCCCACCTGCAAAATCTCTCCTCCTCTTTTTATGATAACACAAAGGTTGGACAGATTATGTCCCGCATCACAAACGACTTGTTTGATGTAACCGAATTTGCCCACCACTGTCCCGAAGAGGTTTTTATTTCCGGCGTGAAAATCATTGCTTCGTTTTTAATTTTGGGAAGCTTTAATATTGGGCTAACGCTGATTATTTTTGCGGTAATTCCCTTTATCATTATCTGTACACGGTTTTTCAATCGCAAAATGCGGACACAATTTAAACGTCAGCGCACCCAAATCGGTGAACTGAACGCAAACGTTGAGGACTCTCTTTTAGGCATTCGCGTTGTACATTCCTTTGCCAACGAGGAATGCGAAAAGGAAAAATTTGAAGACGGAAACGCACGTCTTTTGGACATCAAACGTATTTCCTACCGCTACATGGCAGGGTTTCAGTCTTCTACGAGATTATTTGACGGCTTAATGTATATTACCATCGTAGTAGCTGGTGCATTTTTCATGCGTGCCGACAAAATTACTGCAGCGGATTTTACTGCATATTTGCTTTACGCTTCTACTCTGCTTACCTCAATTCGCAGAATTGTGGATTTTATGGAGCAATTCCAGCGTGGTATGACGGGCATCGAACGTTTTTTTGAAATTATGGACACCCCCGTTGAAATTACCGATGCACCCGATGCAATTGAATTAACAGACGTGGTCGGAGACATCCGATTTGATGATGTGACCTTTTCTTACTCCACTGAAACAGAAAATGTGCTCAATCAATTATCGCTTCACGTCAAACCGGGTGACACAGTTGCCTTGGTCGGACCATCCGGCGGTGGAAAAACAACGCTTTGCAGTCTAATACCCCGTTTTTATGACGTTACCGACGGAACCATTTGCATCGACGGAAAAGACATTAAATCTCTGACACTCAAAAGTCTTCGCCAAAACATCGGCGTTGTCCAGCAGGATATATACTTGTTTTCTGGCACGGTTTTTGAAAATATCGAATACGGATGCCCTGGTGCAACCCGTGAAAGAATCGTCGAGGCAGCGAAGCTGGCGGGCGCACATGATTTTATTGAAAACTTAGAAAACGGCTACGACACTTATGTAGGCGAACGCGGTGTAAAACTCTCAGGCGGACAGAAGCAACGAATCGGTATCGCACGCGTATTTTTAAAAAATCCACCGATTTTAATTCTGGACGAGGCAACCTCAGCCTTGGATAATGAAAGTGAGCGCTTGGTGCAGGAATCCTTAGAGCGTTTGGCAAAGGGGCGTACAACCTTTGTGATTGCGCACCGCTTAACAACCATCAAGAATGCCACGACTATATTGGTTCTGACCGAAAACGGCATCGAAGAACAAGGAACGCATCAATCGCTTTTGGCAAAAGACGGACTTTATAAGCATATGTACCAAATGTACAATATGTAAAATTATGATTTACTTGTTCACAAAAACTTAAAATAATTCTCGTTGACTTAGTTTACAAAAAATGTTATAATATGTCTATAAGTTACATAATATTCTAAACTATGAGGTGAATCTGTATGAAATCAACAGGTATTGTGAGAAAAGTAGACGAGCTCGGACGGATTGTGCTTCCGATAGAACTGCGCAGAACATTAGATATTGCAGAAAAAGATGCGTTGGAAATTTATGTTGATGATGATACAATTATGTTAAAAAAATATGAGCCCTGTTGTATTTTCTGCGGAAATTCCAAGGACGTTATCGCATTCAAAGGCAAAAACATTTGTCCGAAATGCTTAGAAGAACTCAATAAATAATGTGTGATAAACAAAAGAATATAAAAGACCCCTGCGGAAATAACTTCCGCAGGGGTTATTTTTGACTTTAATTATTCTGCGCTAAACGGCAAAAGTGCAATGTGTCTTGCTCTCTTAATTGCTTCTGTTAACTGTCTCTGGTGTTTTGCGCATGTGCCTGTGATTCTTCTGGGAAGAATCTTTGCACGTTCAGAAACATATCTTCTTAACTTCGCAACGTCTTTGTAATCGATATAATCTACCTTGTCCTGACAAAAAGAGCAAACCTTTTTCTTTGCCTTGCGGTTTCTGTTCATCGGTCTGTCTGCCATGATTTTACCTCCTTTACAGTTGACTTTTCAAGCGAATGATTTAGAAGGGCAGGTCATCCTCTTCAATAGGCATAAATCCGTCAATATCACCGCTTGGCTGAGCAATCGGCTCGTCCTGCGGATAAAGGGATGAAGATGCAGGTGCGGAATATGTACCGCCACCCATAGGTGCTTCGCCTTTGCTCTGCGCAAATTCCCACTGGTCTACAACAACTTCTGTTGCGTAGCGGGTTTTGCCTTCGTTGTCTGTCCAGCTTCTTGTCTGGATAGAGCCTTCCAAAGCAATACGGTGTCCCTTTGCAAAATATTTGGAAATGGATTCGGCCTGCTGGCGCCAAGCGATACAGTTGATAAAATCAGCCTTTCTCTCTTCTCCCTGCTTTACATATCTTCTGTCGCAAGCAACGGAAAAGCTGCATACGGGAAGACCTGAAGCGGTTGCGCGAAGTTCCGGATCCTTTGTCAGTCTGCCTACCAAGATAACTTTGTTCATAACGTTAACCCTCCATGCTAAATAACATTAGCTTCTGGCTTTTTTCTCGTCTTTTTTGATGATGATGCTTCTGAGCACGCCATCTGTAATGTTGTAGATACGTTCAAGCTCAAGCGGGAAATCCGGTTTCGCGCTGAAGTTTACAAGCACATAATAACCCTCTGTTTTGTAATCGATGGGGTAAGCCAAACGTCTTTTGCCCCATTCATCAACAGATTCGATTTCACCTGCTTTGCTGATCAATGTTTTGAACTTATCAACAACACCTGCGATTGCTTCTTCTTCTAAAGCCGCGTCAACTACAAAGATCGTTTCATACTTGTTGATTACTTCTGACATTTTTACACCTCCTTCTGGACTTTGGCCCCAAGATAAACCTTGGAGCAAGGATTGCGCCACCACATAAGTCGGATCGTAGCCATG
>JAZNIA010000136.1:0-4953 GCA_045577195.1 Congzhengia sp. | reverse complement strand
CATCTACCAGCACAGCGTCCGTAACACCATATTCCACCAAACCTGTCGCACTGAATTTTCCCACCGTCATATAAGAGCCTTGTTCATCTTCCACAAACAGCGTGCCGTATCCCATGCCTCCATCAATCACTTCTCCAAAGTAAGTGATGGTCTCGCTTACTTCCACCACCTGCAAAATGCCCCTGTCTGTCATGGTGACGGTTCTTGTTGCAGCGTCCCATTCCACCGCATAGCCAAGGCTTTCCGCAACTGCGCGAGCAGGAAGCAAGGTTCGGTCGTTTACAATGGTTGCAGGAGAATCAATCGGGATTTCCACATGATTTTTTTTCATCACAGGATCGTCAATGGTAAATTCCACTTCAATACCGACATAAGAACCTTTTGCCGTTCTGCTCTGTGCATCCCATTCAACCTCTGCTCCTAGCGCTTCAAAAATTGCGCGCATCGGCAGCATTGTTCTGTCATTGATAATCAGAGGCGGCTGGTCAAATTCAAGTCTTGTGCCGTCCAAAATTACCTTGATTTCACTTTCTGCATGCACACAAACCGTGCTTGCACCCAACAAAGTAAATAATGCCAAACATAATGCGATCAGTTTTTTCATAAATCTATACCTCCATATTGTTTTTATTATAGTGTATCACATATTTTTTGATGATTCAAGCACTTTTGCAATATCTTTTATATTTTTCATCATATAAAGAGAACCTAGACATACGATAGAATCATTATTTTGAGCAATTTCTGCAGCATACAAAACCGCTTGTTTGTTATCCTGGATTTGATACACAGTTTTAAAATAAGATTTCGCCGCTTTTGCCAGATTTTCTGCCGTTTCTTTACGCGGGTTATCCACCTCGGTGCAAATAATTGTATCGGATATGGTAGAGAGACTTTTTAAGCAACAGTCATAATCCTTATCACGGAGCATACCAAACACACAAACCACGCGTCTGCCGCAAAGCGCCGTTTTTGCCGTTTCTACGAAAGCGCGCATTCCGTCAATGTTGTGGGACCCGTCTGCAATCAAAAGCGGATTTTTTGCCAAAATTTCAAATCTTGCAGGCCATTTTGCGCATTTTAATCCCGCTTTGATATGTTCCTCTAAAATATGCAGTCCTTCCTTTGCTAAGGCTCTTGCTGCACAAAGGGCAGTTGCACCATTATATACCTGATAACGTCCGACCAGAGAGGTTTTAAACGGTTCTCCCCGGTATAAAAACTCGTTTCCCGAAAGGTCGCTTTTTATAACCTCAATCGCATCTCCGTCACAATCATACTGCGTGCAGCCAAGGCTTTGCGCAGTTTTGAAAATCACAGTCTGTACTTCATTTGCCTGATTTGGATAAGACAGCACAGGGCAACCCCGCTTTATGATACCGCACTTGTTTTGCGCAATCTCCGTTAGCGTATCTCCCAGATATTCGGTATGGTCAATGCTGATGGAGGTAATGACAGACAGGAGCGGTGCTTCGATTACATTTGTTGCATCAAGCCTGCCGCCCAGGCCAACCTCCAGCACCACAACATCACAGCGCTCCTTAGCAAAATATAAAAATGCGGCGGCAGTAATCAGTTCAAACTCCGTTGGATGTTCATCTCCCTCTTGGAGCATCTGCTTTGTTGCCAAAACCACCTGCTCCATCACAGAGAGTAAATCCTCATCCGAAATCGGCGTATTGTTAATCTGAATCCGTTCGTTAAAGTCATATATAAAAGGCGATGTAAAAAGTCCGGTCTTGTAGCCCGCCTGCATCAGAATATTTTCCAGATAAACCGAAACAGAGCCTTTCCCGTTTGTGCCTGCAACATGAATAAACTTACATTTCTTCTCGGGATTTCCCAGCAAAAAACAAAGCTTTTTGATGCGGCTTAAGTCCAAACGCGAACCAAACTTTTTTGCATGATTGATAAAATCTGTCACAGTCTGATAATCCATAGTTGCCTCCTTAAAGCCGATACATTAAGTATAATACGACAAAAAACGATTGTCAACCTTTTTTAAAAGCGAAAGAGGCTGCCAAGCTAAGCTGGCAACCTCTTTATGATTTGATTAAATCTCGTTTCTTATTTAAAGATGATAATTGCTTCGATATCGCCTTCTACGGTGTAAACCATAACCTTGGATGCGTTATCCTTCTGCTGCAGATAACCAACGATGTCAGCATAGTTTGCGCTGTCAACCGGTTTGTTTACATTCTTCACATTGATTGCATAAACCTTAACATCGCTATTGTTTGTATAGGTTTCTTCTGTTACATCGCCACCGGCTGTAAAGCTCGGTGCAATGGTGAAGGACTGATCGTAAACGGTGCGAACCATACCAAGGATTACGCGGTACGGTGCTTTCATATCATCTGTTTCCTTCGTGCCGTCAACCTTGATGAAGCCTTTCTGTGTGCCTGCAGCAACGCTATTTGCAGATACAACAAGTTCAATTGCATCAACTAAGCCGTTGCCATCTGCAGCAACGCGGATTACATCACCAATTGCAAGGCTGGAGATGAGTTCTGTTCCTACGCGGCTGTCATCGTAAACGAGAGCTTCTGTACCGTCAACGCACTTAAGCGTCAAGCGGGTTCTTGTGCTTTCCATGTAACTTACCTCAGAAATCTGTGTTACAATCATCGGCTTGTTATCCTCGTTTAAGGTTTCTGTCGTAACATCAGAACCGCCGGATACTGTACCGTACACATAAATTGCCAAAGGCTGGTTTGCAGAGTTTACGTTTACCAGCTGAACATAATATTCTTCATCTTTTTCAAAGTAACCATTGTTCTTCGACATATAAGTACCATTGACTCTGTCGGAAGGAATCAAAAGAACCGGAACAGAACCGCCAATGGAGTATTTATCCAAGGTTGTTCTATCTGCTTTACACAGAAGCGGTGTATCTACATGATATTTCATGTTCATAGAAACATTTTGTTCACCGGTACTGTTGATGGTTCTGATATGGTCAATTACGTTAGACGCGCTGGTTGTAAAGCGGATGGGCTGCGCATACGTTGCATTCACCGGTGCTTTTCCGTCAATCACAGGATTTACGCCACTCTTTGCCGCTGTTTCGGCAAGCAGACCCATAATTTTGTCAGAATCCTTTTCAACCGAGTAAGTTGTACCGTCAATTTTTACATTATCCTTTAAGGAATACACATCATAGTCTAATGTTGAGTTGGAAGCACTCATTTTATACACCATAACATCAATCTTGGGATTTGACATGGTGCCATCCTCTACTGATGCCAGATAGCCATATGTATATGTTTTTTCTGCAGAGATGACATATCTTGCAATCTGACCGAATGCGTCAAAGTAAAGAGTCAGATATGTTCCGGGAGCAATTGCTTCGCTTTTGTTACAGCTGTCAGAGAAGCTGTAGTATGTACCCGGTGTACCGGACAACGCAATTTTACCACTCGCTGAGATTTCAGAAATGGTGCCTGTCTTCGTTTTTGTTGAAATCTGAACGTCAATTAAGTTTCCGTCTTTGCTGGTAGAAACAGAAACAATATTGTTTACAGAAATTCCGGCAAAGTTGGATTTTTTACCATCCTTTGTAAAGGTGATGGACTTTGTCCTGTCTGTCTCATCCAGTACGAAAACTTTGGAGCTGTTGAATTTGTCGTAAATTTTATAGTTTGTAGCGTCTTTTGCGTTAACCACAATGGTTTCGTATGTTCTCAAGAACACAACATCTACTGTTTCGTCGTTTCCGGAGCATACAAGTGTCAAAGAACCGCTCTGCTTAGCGGCTTTGTCCAAGAGGTCATCAATGGCGTCACTTACAGCCTGACCATTGTGAATGATGCATACATCATCAGACACGTCTATGGACACAACGTCCTCTTCTTCCTCGTCATAGTACTCAATTTCCCTTGCGGTATAATCCTCAATGGAATCTAAGCTGATTGCAACTTCATAATTTTTCTTTTTCTGAAATGCAATATTGTAAGTTTCGTAGTAGTCAGCACCGGACTCGATGTTGTAGTACACGGTAACGCTTCTGCCCAGATAGTTATTCAAATCTCCCAAATCGAGGTTTTCGATACCGTAGTATTCTCTGTCCCCGTTCGGTTTTTCGATTTCAATCTGCTTTCTGTTACAACCACTTTCCTCGTCATAATAGATTGAGGTGCCGTAAATTGCAACAATGCGACCTTCTACCTTATCCGTATCAGCATTCTGGTCTCTCATAGTATCGCCGCCGCCAGTTGCATCTTCGTCACTTCTATAAAGCTCAGCATCCATCATATTGTCAATCAGCTGTGCAACGCCGCCACGGCTTAACTTTTCGCCGATTTTCCACGTGCCCATTTTCTTCAAAAGACCGGATTTGTCTGCCTGATTCAGATAACCGCGTGGATAGCCACCGTTGCGTTCTATGCGTTCTTCGGGATAACCCAATGCACAAACCGCCATTTTAACAGCCTGCTCATAAAGAACAGGGTTCTCAGGTCTGAACAAACCATCATCGTATCCTTTGATGATTTTTGATTTTTGCGCTGTAATAATATTATGAATTGCCCAATGGTCGGGAGCAACGTCTGGAAAAGCAGAACGCTCACTTTCAGAATAGGTCAGTCCGCCAACGCCCTGTGCATAGCATATAATTTTTGTAAACTGTGCCCTTGTTACAGGTTCGTCCGGCTTGAAACTACCGTCCTCAAATCCATTTAAGATGCCTTCTGCTGACAAGTTCGTAATTGCGGAGTAATATGTGTGATCAGCAGATACGTCACTAAAACTGATTGCCGCAGAAACAGTTGTCGGCAGCGCCAATGCAAGCAGCATACCAAACGCGAGAATCAGCGACAAAATCTTATTTGTCTTTCGCATAAATCTTACCTCCATTTAAAATATTATAAGACACAGTATATTATAACATACAGGAGGGGTTTCGTCAATTGTTTCTGCTTTTACTTTTTGATTACAAATTCTTTTCACGGGATC
>JAZNIA010000135.1:0-16297 GCA_045577195.1 Congzhengia sp. | reverse complement strand
TTCAAAATCGTGGTAAAAAAAGCTACATACATGGGAAGCTTTACACGTTGGGTGGAGCGCAAAACAATGTTAACCAGCATGTTGAGCATAATGGCAGGATAGGAAAACACCGCAATCCTCAAATACGAGACACCTGCATCTACAACCTGCGGATCGCGGTTAAAAACGCTGATGACTGTTTTAGGCGCAAAAAAACCAACCGCCATAAACAAAAATGCAATTGCCAAGCCTGACACTGCGGCTATTCCGTACGTTCTGACGATACCTGCATGGTTTTTCTCACCAAAGTATTGCGCCAAAAATACAGATGCGCCGGAACAAATTCCGAAGATTGCCATATTTAAAAGCCAACTCCACTGCCCCGCCATGCCAACTGCTGCAAGACTAATATCGCCCAGTTGACCCACCATCAGCGTATCAATGAGCGTAAAAGAGCTGGTGAGCAGGTTCTGAATCGCAATGGGAATTGCGAGTGGCAGCATCGATAGCCAGAAATTTTTATCTCCCAATAATTTCTTTAACATCTGTGTCCTCCATATTGTGCTGTCACAAAAAAGCAGTTTCCCCGCTTAAGCCAAGGAAACCACTTTTCAAATCAAAATTAGAATAAACCGGTAATGATACCTGCATCGTCAATATCAATGCGTTCTGCGGCAGGAGCTTTCGGAAGTCCGGGCATCGTCATGATATTGCCCATATACACGGTGACAAAGCCTGCCCCCGCAAACGCGCGAACCTCGCGAACCGTTGCCGTGAATCCTTCAGGACGCCCCAGAAGTGACGCGTTGTCGGAAAGGGAGTACTGCGTTTTAGCAATACAAATCGGAAGATTTCCATAACCTGCCTCTTCAAGCGCTGCAATCTGCTTTGCAGCCGCCGGCAGATAGGTTACGCCGCTTCCACCGTAAATTTTCTTCACCACGGTTTCAATTTTTTCCTTGATGGGACGCGTTTCATCGTAGATAGGAGCAAAATCCGCTTCATTTCTGTCTAAAATTTCAACCAGTTTATTTGCAAGCGAAACGCCGCCCTCGCCGCCCTTGGCAAACACTTCCGCCAAAGCAAACTCTGCGCCTTTTTCCTTGCAGTAATCTTCAATCAAGGCAAGTTCTGCGTCAGTGTCGGACGCAAAACGGTTGATTGCAACCAAAACAGGAACACCATAGCTTCTTAAATTTTCAATATGTTTTCCTAAATTTACAATACCATGCGAGAGTGCCTGCGTGTTTTCCGTACCCAAATCAGCTTTTGCTACGCCACCGTTATATTTTAACGCACGCACTGTTGCAACAAGCACCACTGCTGAAGGTTTAAGACCTGTTATGCGGCATTTAATATCCAAAAATTTCTCTGCGCCTAAATCTGCCCCAAAGCCTGCCTCCGTAATGACATAGTCTGAAAGCTTTAACGCAATTTTTGTTGCCTGCACACTGTTGCAGCCATGGGCAATGTTTGCAAAGGGACCGCCGTGCATCAAGCACGGTGTGTTTTCCAGCGTCTGTACCAGATTCGGTTTAATCGCATCTTTTAAGAGTGCACACATTGCACCCTCTGCCTTTATATCACGTGCCTTGACTTCTTTCCCGTCGTATGTAGTACCCACAACAATTCTGCCCAGGCGTTCCTTTAAGTCTTTTAAATCCTTTGCCATACAAAGAATCGCCATGACCTCTGAAGCAACGGTAATCATAAAACCGTCCTCTCGGACATAACCATTGGTTTTTCCGCCGAGACCGACCACTACCTGACGCAGTGCGCGGTCGTTCATATCCAAAACACGTTTAAATACAATTTTCGTCGGGTCAATGCCTAAGGCGTTTCCCTGGGTAATATGATTGTCTATCATCGCACAAAGGAGGTTATTTGCCGCAGTAATCGCATGGAAATCGCCGGTAAAATGAAGGTTAATGTCCTCCATCGGCACAACCTGCGCATACCCGCCGCCTGCTGCGCCGCCTTTTACGCCCATAACGGGTCCTAGGGACGGCTCACGAAGCGCAATCATGGCATTTTTCCCAATTTTCGCCATGGCTTGTCCGAGACCGACGGTAATCGTCGTTTTTCCCTCTCCCGCAGGAGTGGGGTTAATTGCTGTAACCAAAACAAGCTTGCCGTCTGCTTTGTCCTTTACTCTATCCCAAACGTTTTCAGACAGCTTTGCTTTATATTTTCCGTATAGTTCCAATTCATCTTCTTTGAGTCCGATTTTTTTCGCCACGTCTGCAATCGGTTCCATTTTCGCGCTCTGCGCAATTTCAATATCTGTCAACATGAGGTGTCCTCCTTTTGTTTTCTGCTTTCTTCTATTTCATTATACAAATATGAAAGGGCAATGTCAAGCCCTCCTTTTTCATCAATCAAGCCGCAGTTAACCGCATCGTCACCGGACAGAATGCTTCCGACATCATTTGCCATTTCACCTGTTTTCATCATCAGTTCTGTAAATTTTTCCTTGCGAACATTGGAGTTCGCCACAACAAAGTTTGTGATGCGCTCCTGCATATTCCGAAAATATTCATAGGTTTGCGGTGCACCAATCACTAAGCCGTTCATACGGACGGGATGAACAGTCATGGTTGCCGAGCTTGCAATAAACGAGCGTTTGCCCGAAACTGCCAGTGGCACGCCGATTGAATGTCCGCCGCCCAGCACGATGCACGCAGTCGGCTTTGTCATGGAGGAAATCAGCTCAGAAATGGCAAGTCCCGCTTCCACATCGCCGCCTACGGTATTTAAAATAACCAGCAGACCTTCCACGCTCTCGTCCTGTTCCACAGACACCAAAAGGGGCAGAATATGCTCATACTTTGTTGCCTTGCTGGAGGGTGGCAAAATGTTATGTCCCTCAATTTCGCCCACAATGGTGAGACAATGAATGTTGCCTTTTGGATTTTCCATTATTGTACTGCCAAAATCCTTAATGTTGTCCGTTGTCTTTTCATTCATGGAATGATTGTTTAGATTTTCCTGCTGATTGTTTTTCATAAAGTGCCTCCAAAAATACGTTTTGCATTTAGTTTGAAGCACTTATGAAAAAATTATACCCCCATATCCTCAAAGGTTTTTAAAATTCCTTCTGCAATTCCCTCAGCAAGCTGATCGCGATAGTCATCATCAAACATATTTTCACGCTCTGCTTCGTTGGTGATAAAGCCCACCTCAATCAAAATAGACGGCATGGCAGAATACACCAGGACTGTTAACGTTTCAGAGTCCTTAATGCCTCGGTCTTTCGCGCCCGTTGCATCGATGACGGCTTCCTGCACATTCTGCGCAAAAATTTTGTCTGTAATACCGCCAACGTCTGTGGTAAGCTTTAGACTGCCCCAGGTTTCAATGCCTTTTGCGTCAGGATTTCCATCAACAGAATTGGTATGAATGCTGATGAAAAGAGCCGTTTCCTCTTCATTGGCAAGCTCCGGTCGGTCACGGCGCACAACTGTTTCTTCCGTCGTGCGGGTCATAACCACGCGCACACCATGTTTTTTCAAAATATCGCGTACCTTTAAAGATACCGCCAAGTTAATATCCGTTTCCCGCCAAACCTTTCCGGTCGGCTGGCCCTCTTCGTCCACCTCGGTATAAATTGCACCGGGGTCATTACCGCCGTGTCCGGGGTCAATGGTGATAGAACGGGAAGGTTTAATCACAATTTCCGGCGCAACCGGCGTTGTGGTTGTGCCTGTTTCTGTGTCCTTGTCCGTATTCGTTCCGGTTTCCGTATTGGTCCCGCTGACCGTGCTATTTCCAATCACGACGGTTAACACTTTGCCTGACCGCGATACCCGATAGGTCTGCGCCCCCGTCAAATCAAATACCACGCGGGTTCCGGTTTCGTGCAGGCCAAAACGGATTGCTGTTACAATATCGGACGAAACTGTCGTGTTCTTAATTCCGCTGCCCATGTTGGTGTTTTGAATATCAACCGCTATTCTGTCCGGTCCTGTCAGGGTAAAAGAGGAGTATGTTGCGCCGCTTTTTGATAAATTGAGTTTTACGGTTACGCTGCCGTCCTCCACCGTATGGGAAAAGGAGTTTAGCTTGATGTCATATGTCGGCGCCTGTACCTCTGGCTCAACCGGTTTTTGCGGCTCCGGCTCTGTTACAGTTTTTCCGTCCGTTACAATGGAAATGGTGTCTGTTTTCGAATCAAAATCCACATCAAATCCCAAAGATTCTGCCACATAACGCACCGGTATCATGGTTTTCCCGTTAATGATTTTTGGCGCAATCGGAAGCGTTTCCAGCTTATTGTTTTTATATACTCTGGTCTTGTTGATGTATAATATAACTCTGGTTCCATCATAGTGTACGGTAACCTTTTCATTTTCGCCATCCCACAAAACCGTTGCACCAAGATGCTCAAACACATCGCGGGCAGGCACAACCGAATAATCGTGAAACACGATTGGCGGGACAGAGCAATCAAGCACCTTGCCGTTTACCTTGAGTTTAAACAAATTGCCGGTATATGTATGATACGCGCCATCATAATAGATTTTTGTTTCTGCAGAACAAATCGGTATCAGAAGCGCCGTGCACATCATCACGGCAGTCAGTAAAAAACATAAAAATCGTTTCATGTTTTCCCTCCTTTAAAACCCATTTTTTCTCATATATGTTTCTAAAATCAGTGCTGCAGAAAGCGTATCCACTGCACCTTTTCGTTTTTTTCCACGCACGTTCATTTCGCTCAGAAATCCGTGCGCACTCACCGTTGTGAGCCGTTCGTCAAAAAATGTGATTTCCGCCTCGGTAAAGGTGCGAAGCTTATCTGCAAATTCTTTTGTTGCATCAGAGCGAAATCCCTCTGTTCCGTCCATATTCTTTGGAAGTCCGATTACAATTTTCGTGACTTCCTTTTCCTTGATAATGGACGCAATTTCTTCAAACAGATGGTCTCCTCCATCGTTTTTCAGCGTACCGTATCCCTGCGCCATAATGCCCAAAGGGTCGGATAATGCGATGCCAACGCGGGCATCGCCAAAGTCAATTCCCATTAGTCTCATTTTATCACCGCTTTTTCGTTATTTCATTAAGTCCATTGCCATTTTTGCGTTATCCATTGCTTTTTCCTGCAGCTGTGTCACCCGGTCCTGCAAGGCGTTTTTGAGCGCATCACGGTTTGATACCATATCCTGCGCTATAGAGATGAGTGCATCTTCCGATAACTCCTCTACGGTCAGCGTGGTATTTACGCCAATATAGTTTACAAACCCCTGCACCTTCGGGTCATAGGAAAGTCCGATGGCGGGAACATTTGCAGTTGCTGCATAAATAATCGCATGCAGACGCATCGCAATCATCATTTCACAAGCACCCGCAATACCAACCATTTCATTTGCGTTATAAGGGTTCGTCAGCACATAGCTTTTTATGTTCATTTTTTCCGCAAGTTCCCGGGAAACCGCGATATCCTCCGGAAGCTTCAATGGAATAAATACAGGCACATAGCCATACTGTTTACAAATAGTTTCAATGCCCTTTGCAAGGCTCTCCCAGTACGAGGGCTTACACGCCTTCCAACTGCGAACGGAGATGCCCAGAAGTGTTTCGTGTTCTAATACGCCCTCTTGCGCCAGCATTGCACGAACTGTTTTCTCATCACTTGCCTTTACCGTCAAAGCCGGGTCTGCCGTGAGCTTGACACGGGAAAGATCTATGCCCATGCGTTTGATTTCGTCTAAAGAATCGCTGTCTCTTAACGAGATGATGTCCGCTTTGTTTAATATATCCCGTACTTTTTTACGGTTTTTCTCCTTTTGCACCGGTCCGATTCCGTTGGCATACAGCATCACGGAAACGCCGTTTTTGATTGCCATGGAAATCACAGTGAGATAATACCATAAGGACTTATTGGAGGTAACATCCTGAATCAGGCTTCCCCCGCCAAAGATAAAGAGACGGCTCAACCGCAGTGCCTTGCGAATTTTAAAAAGGTGATAACGGTTTACCGCATGCACGCCGTATTTTGCTTCTGTTTCCTCCGGTTTTTTTGACAGAACCAACACACGAACATCGTCTTTTTCGCTCCGCAAATTTTCCAACATAGCATAAAGCAGCGCTTCATCGCCGGAATTTTCATATCCGTAGTAACCGGAAATCACAGCGTCCCACTTTTTGGAGTCTACTGCAGCGGTGTACATTTTCACGCAGTCCTGCGCCATTTTTGATAAGGAGTAGTTATTTAAAATCAAGTTTCTGCCATAAGTGCCAAGGCGCGCATTTTCTTCATCGGAAGCGGAAAGAAGCAGCGCAAGGTCTGAAAACAAACGCTCACAGGAGGACATTTCCAGTCCTCTGCAACAAAAGTTCGTATCAATCGAAACATCCAGCTTTGATTCATCAAATATACCGATATAGCCTTCATTTCCCGCAACAATTACCGGTTTTTCGCAAGCCATCGCCTCAAGGGCAGAGCGGGACACGCCGACAAACACATCGCCCAGTGCGGCAAATTTATAAATATCCGTTCTTGCGCCCGTTAAAACCACGGCGCGTCTGCCGATTGCACGGTTTATTTCTTCCGTTTTTTCTTCCAGCTTGGAAAATACGTTTCCGCCTCCGACAATTACAATTTCCAGGTCAGGGCAAAGCGCTGTAAGTCTCGGTGCAATTTCTACCAACTCGAATGCAACGCGGGCGCGATCCTCGTCCATACGGCTGATGTACACAATCTTTTTCGACGTTTCCGACAGAGAGAATTCTGAAATAACACTTGCATAATCTGCATTTTTACAGAATTTTTCCGTGTCAATTCCGTTGATGGTGACATAAATGTCCGCAGGATTTGTATGGTAATTGTCCATCAAGTACGTTTTAATATCCTCACTGACCGCAATCACCTTTTCTCCCCAGTTGGAGATGTATTTGAGTCCATGAGACGTGTCAAATACCCAATGAGCTGTGGTCACAAAGGTAAACGTCTTCACCTTCTTTAAAAGACCGCACAAAAAGGCAGGGATTCTGCCATGGGCATGCACAATGTCAATTTTCTCGTCGCGGATTACTTTGGAAAGAAGACGCAGGGATTTTATGATATTTTGCGGGGATTTCGACTGCAACGGAATCTGATAGTGCGGGATTCCTGCCTCCGCAAGATTTTTTTCATATACGCCACCGTTGGACACAACAACCACATGAAATCCCATTCTCTGCAGTTCTAAAGACAGTTCTAGTACGTGGGTTTCCGCGCCGCCAATATCAAATCTTGTGAGTGCCATCAATACACGCTTTCCGGTTACAGATTCCATCGGACAAGCCCCTTTCGTCATGGTTTTCTGATTTTTAAAGTATACCTATTCTATTGTACACGAAAACCTTATATTTTTCAACGAATATCACGAATTTGTAACAAAAATATTACATAACACAAAAAACCGTGCAATTTCCAAACGGAAGTCACACGGTTATTTTTGTGCATTTCACACAGATGCTAAAATTCGTTGATTTTCTCATAGTATTTTCTGCCGTTTGTGTCTCTGCGCTCTAAAAATACGCGGCTGTATGGTACTCTGTTTTCTCGCGCCGCATCCAGAAGATATGCAAGATCCTGATGCCTGCAGCGTGCACCATAAGAGCACCCTCCTGCACTCAGTTCTTTTGGGGTTTGCACGATTTTACACGAAACTCCCCTTGCCTGCGCCAGCTTTTTAAATCGGTTTGCAGCTGTCTGGGACAAAAACGTAATAAAGCATGTTTGCATATTCTCACCGCCGTTTTAAGTCTGTCAAAAAACTTTTCTGCTACATTCTATGTGAAAAAAGTCTGCGGCGATACTTTTCTCTCTCTATTTTCCGCTAAATTTATGAAAAAAGGTTGAAATTTTATATAAAAACGTGTAAAATAGAAAGGAGATACAACAAAAAGGGTGAAGCTCCATGCCGCAAAACAACAGCGAATTGCATAAAGATCACCGCAAGCGGATGCGAAAACGGTTTTTGGAAAACGGATTTGACGGGTTTGCCGATCATGAGATTTTAGAGCTTTTGCTCTTTTATTCCATTCCCCGACAAGACACCAATCCGCTGGCGCATGCAATACTAAAAGAATATAAAACGCTGGCAAACGTGTTTGACGCTGATGCGGCATCCATTGCAAAAATTCCCGGTATGGGTGAAAACAGTGCGACACTTCTTTCCATGATTCCAAGGCTTGCCCGTGTTTATGAGCAGTCCAAACTGCAAAAAGATGGTCTTCTTCATGATACGGACGCCATAGGGCGCTATGCAGTTTCCATGCTAAAGGGAAAAGTCAATGAAGAATTTGCGCTGATTTGCATAGATTCCAACCGACGCGTTCATTGGAGCGGCATCATCGCAAAAGGTGTGATTGACCGCATTGAAGCCTATCCGCGTCTCGTGGTCTCCGAGGTGATTAAGCATCATGCAAAAACCGTTATCTTTGCGCACAATCACCCCAAAGGCTCACTTCTTCCCTCTTCTGCAGATAAGGAGACCACGAAACACTTAGTTGACGTTTTAAAAAGTATTGATGTTGCCGTGCTAGATCATATTATTGTCTCCGACAACAGGTATTACAGTTTGGCAGAAGCCGGTGCTATTTTTTAGACCTTGGCTTAAAAATGAGGGCTGCTAAAAAGCCAAACACCACAGCCGCTGCAATTCCACCGGCTGTGCCGGCTAAGCCTCCGGAGAAGATTCCCCAAAATCCGTAATCGGATACGCCCTTTGCCGCCCCCTTTGCTAAAGAATAGCCAAAGCCCGTGAGCGGAACAGTTGCGCCGCATCCGGCAAACTCAACTAAGGGACCATATAAGCCAAATAAGGTTAAAAATACACCGGAGGTCACATAAATTACCAAAATTCTTGCAGGCGTGAGTTTGAACTTGTCAATTAAAATCTGGGCGATTGCACAGAGTGCACCGCCCACTAAGAAAACACGCAAATATTCCATTCTCTATCACCTTTTTACAAAGTTTTCTTTATTTTACGTTTTTTAATTTTATTTTATACAATACAAATTTAGGAGAGATTCACTTATGTCAGGACATTCCAAATGGGCAAATATCAAACACAAAAAAGAAAAATCCGACGCAAAGAAAGGTAAGATTTTTACCAAACTCGGTCGTGAAATTACGGTTATTGTAAAAGCGGGCGGACCCGATCCGGAATCTAACTCCAAACTGCGCGACGTTATCGCAAAGGCAAAGGCAAACAACATGCCCAACGATAATATTGACCGCTGCATCAAAAAGGCTTCCGGCGAGCTTGGTTCCGATAACTACGAAGAAATCACCTATGAGGGTTACGGCCCCAGCGGCGTTGCCGTTATCGTTGAAACCTTGACGGACAACCGCAACAGAACGGCAGGCGATTTGCGTCATTATTTCGACAAATTCGGCGGCAACCTCGGTCAAAACGGTTGCGTAAGCTTTATGTTTGACCAAAAGGGTGTTATCATCATTGATAACGCTGAGGGTTCTTTGGAGGAGGACGCAGTCATGATGGACGCGCTCGACTCCGGCGCTGAGGATTTCACCGCAAACGAAGATTGTTTTGAAATTTTAACTGCACCTGATGCATTTAGCAGCGTACGCGATGCGTTGGAAGAAAAGGGATACAGCTTTGCATCCGCTGAAATCGAACAAATTCCTCAAACCACAGTTACATTAACCGACGAAAAAGACATTTTGTTTATGAACAAACTAATTGATATGTTAGAAGATAACGATGACGTGCAGAATGTATGGCACAACTGGGAAGGATAAAATCGTGGGCTGTAGCAAAATGATTTTGCTTTGCTACAGCTCCTTTTGAATCACAGACCACAAATTTTAAATTTTCGTGACAATCGCAAAAAAAGCATTGATATTTTTCGCAAACGATGGTAAAATAAAAGCAAAGAGAATCCCTGAGATACGCGTGATTTACGGTTTTTATTTTACCAACACTTTTTATAAGGGAATCTGACTTCGTTTGTGGCGCATATGCCCCCCGCTTTTGCGGCCAGGGGACATGTAAAGCAAGCGAGAGGATACCCACCTGCATATGCAGGTAAAAAAGGCCGAACAACACGGTATCACGGGGACTTTTTATCTTTTAAAAAAACAGGGGTCGTGAAGATTCACTACCCCTGTTTTTGATTTAGTTTGTCAATTAAGTTTCCCATACAAGCTTCAAAATTCAATCCATAATTTCTACTGCCTGAGGTTCGTTTTGTTTCCCGCATACACGCAATCACAAAATCTGTTGCAAGCTCTGCGGCATCGTCAAGCGGTGCGCCGTTTATCATTGCACCGGCTAAGGTTGAGGCAAACACGTCCCCTGAACCGCTATAGAAAGCGTCAAACTTTTCCCGTTCGATATAGGAAATATTTTGTTTATGCACCACCGCCGTTGCCACCATGCCCAGCGCTTTTTCCACGCCCGTAATCACAATGTTGCCGTCTGCAAGACTTTTTAGGCGCTCCGCCACCGTTTCTACATAGGCATCTGTGTGCACCGGCTCATAGGGAACATCTGCAAGAAATGCCGCTTCGGTCATATTCGGCACAATTACGCCTGCCTTTTTTACCAGACGTTTCATTTCTGCTACGAACGCATAATCAAATCCGGCATACAGCGCTCCGTTATCCCCCATCACCGGGTCAACTAAAACAAAATCGCTCGGAAAACGCGATATGATTTCTTCTACGATTGCCACCTGTCTGATAGAACCCAGATAGCCCGAATAAATGCCGGAAAAGGTAAGTCCCAGTTTTTCCCAATGGGTTGCCTGCGGCAGCATATTTTCCGTCAAATCGCAGAATGTGTAGTCGGGAAATGCCGTGTGCGCAGAGAGCACCGCCGTGGGCAATACGCATGTTTCAATCCCTGCTGCGCTTAGAATCGGAAGAGCTACTGTCAAAGAGCATTTTCCGAAACACGATATATCATTGATTGCTAAAACGCGTTTTTGTTGATTCATAAAATCGCCTCGTTATTGATAAAAAGGGACAGAAACTGCTGTCTCTGCCCCTTTGATGTATTACTTATTTCTTTAAGCTCTTTTGCTTTGCAAAGTAATCCTTTGTCTCCTTGATTACCACACCGCTTAGTGCTGCCAGGGCAATTAAGTTCGGGAACGCCATGAGACCGTTGAAAACATCTGCAATGTTCCATACCAAAGATACGGTCATGTAAGGTCCGATTAAGATTGCCAGAATGTAGAGCCAACGGTAAACCATAACAGCTTTGTTGCTGCCTGTTAAATACTCTAAACAGCGTTCAGAATAATAATCCCAGCCTAAAATGGTCGTAAATGCAAAGAATACCAGACAAGTCATCAGTATAAAGGATGCAATCATGGGAGCAAAGGGAAGACCCCGCTGGAAAGCAGCTGTTGTTACTTCTACGCCCTCTAAGCCTTCAATGCTCCATGCACCTGTAATTACGATAGAAAGACCGGTCATGGTGCAGATGACGATGGTATCAATAAATGTACCGGTCATAGAAACCAGACCCTGACGAACAGGTTCTTTTGTCTGCGCTGCAGCTGCTGCAATCGGCGCAGAACCAAGACCGGATTCATTGGAGAAGATACCGCGGGCAACACCTTTTTGCATCGCCACAATCATCGTTCCTACTACACCGCCCGTAACTGCCTGCGGGTTGAACGCGCCATAAACAATCTGCTTGAGCGCCTCGGGAATTGCCTGATAATTGATTACCAGGAGAATCAGACAAAATACAACATAGGTAATTGCCATAAAAGGTACAATAACCTGTGTTACGTTGGCAATACGCTTGATACCGCCGATGATAACCAGTGCTGCACAAACCGCTAAAGCCAAGCCACCGATTACAACAGCAATGGAATAGTCACCGCCAAAGATGTTAACAGTATGCACGCCATTGGGGTCAAAGAAACCTTTAATTGCAGATGCGATACCGTTAATCTGCGTAAAGGTACCGATACCCAAAAGACCTACGCATACGCCAAAGAATGCAAAGAGCTTTGCAAGCCATTTCCATTTACTACCCATACCTTTTTCGATATAGTAGAAAGGACCGCCAAGCACGTGTCCGTCCTCGTCAACGCTGCGGTATTTTACTGCCAAAAGACATTCTGCATATTTTGTTGCCATTCCGAAGAACGCTGCAACAATCATCCAAAAGAGTGCGCCGGGGCCGCCCGCGCAAACAGCAGTTGCCACACCGACAATGTTACCGGTACCAATGGTAGCGGACAGCGCGGTACATAATGCACCAAAGCTTGAAACCTCACCGGTTCCGCCTTCTTCGTTTTGTACCATGAACTTGAGCGCTTTCGGCAGATGAATTACCTGTAGCAGTCCCAGACGAATGGTTAAATACAATCCTACTGCCATAATCAGCACGATCAGCGGAATACCCCAAACATAATCGCTGATTTGAAGAACAATCTTGTTAATTGCTTCCATTTTTTTCTTCCTTTCATTTTCATGCTTACGGAATACTCAAAAGCACGAAAAAAAGAAGCCATTTTCAAAAAAAAACGACTTCAGAGAAAGCATGGAATCTTGCTCTGTCCTTTTGCCTGAGAGATTGGCAGAACACGTTCTGCCGTACACCTTCGGCGCCATTTTTCATGTACTCTCCAGAGTATAACCGCATCACATATTAAATTTTCTTAACGGGCACTATTATACTACATTTTTTTCCATATTGCAAGTAGTTTTGATAAAATTATTGTATTTCGTTAATTTCATATAAAAATATGCCCGTTTCTTCCAAATTGTTAAAGAATAAAAGCGCGACAAAATAACTTTCATCGCGCTTGTCCTTTTATTTTCACTTATTTAAATGTAGGAGTTGCATAAGTCGGTACAATCTGAATATAGGTATTGCCGGGATTGAGAGAAAGCGGTGTGCCGTCTTCTAACGTATATTCCGTTTTCTCCGTACGCGCGGTTTTCGACCATTTAATGGGCACCATTTTACCGTTGGTCAGATAATATCCGTCTCCGCTTCCAATATTGGACAAATCCTGTCTGCCCTTATTTTCGCCGTCATTGAGCGTGGTGTTTTTCACCTGATACACAATCACGTTTTTCGCACTTAACGCTTCCCCCGTCTGCGATACATGCTCTTTTCCGTTGACATAGCGCACATAACGCTCAGATTCTGCATCATATTCATAGGTCAGCTTGTAAAAGTTTGCATAGGGAATGGAAATCTTTGTAATATCCTCCCCGTTTTCAGGCACGGTATTCACCTTGTTATATGCAGGGATTCCGGTGCTCGTTTCCATTCTGTATCCTTTGGTGTTTTGTGCGTACTCGGAAAGTGTTTTCGTCCCTGTGTACAAATTGTGCCATGTTTTATCGTATGTATTGTCACGCCAGTAGCAGGAGCCGTCCCCCGCTACGCCATTGATGTTTTGCACCTTAAGCGCAGAAATATCCTTTGCTGCCTTCGGACTCCATCCTGCATGGGCATAAATTGCGTCATGCTCTAACGCATAGTCCAAAAAGTAGTGACGGGAGGAGCGGGTCGGGCCGACCTTTTCTAACGTATAGTCTTTAAAGAGCGCCATAAATCTCGTTGCTCTTCCTTCTACCACGATTTCATATACCATGTACGCATTTTCCAAACCAATCTGCGGTCTTGCGTCGTCATTGTCGTTATCAATCATCAATGCGATCGGGCGCACGGACTCTTTCTCCATCATTTCCGCGTAGAAGGGGTCCACCTCTTCTTCTACGTTTACCGCATAAAGATCGGGTCCGTTTGTTGTTGCCTCCTGTTTTCCGCAGGCAACCAAAAGCATCGTGCACACCAAAAGCGCGGGTAATAACCATTTTTTCATATTGTTTCTCCTTTCAGTTTATCATAAAGGGCGCTAAGCGCTGCCTTTCTGTGACTCACCTGATTTTTTTCTTCCATGGTCATTTCTGCAAATGTCTTCCCAAAGTCCGGTGCGTAAAATACAGGGTCATAACCAAACCCGTGTTCACCGCGTTTTTCTGTCAGAATGATGCCCGGACAGCTTTCGCCTAACGTTTCAATTTTTCTTCCGTCCGGAAAAAGAAGACACATTGCACAAAGAAACCGCGCTGTGCGCTTTTCCTCTGCAACGCCGGAAAGCTCGGACAAAAGCTTTGAAACGTTTTGATCATCTGTCGCATTTTCACCTGCAAAACGCGCAGAATACACGCCGGGACTACCGCCGAGTGCATCTACCGAAAGACCGGAATCGTCCGCTAAGACTGCCATATCCGTAAACCTTGCAATTGCACTTGCCTTAATATAAGCGTTTTCTGCAAAGGTTTTGCCTGTTTCCTCCACGTCGCAGGTGATGCCCAAATCAGAAAGTGCAAAAACCTCTGTATCCTTTAAAATTTCGCGAATTTCACGTAGTTTTCCTTTGTTGCCCGTGGCAACCAGCAGCTTATTTAACATACTTTTTCACCAATGCATCAAATGTTTTTTCGCAATATTCCTTCGGACATTCTTCCTTATAGAGCGCCCAGCTTTCACAATGGGTTACAGACTCGTCCGGTGCAATCGTTTTCAGTTCACCCAAGGTTTCCATCTCGATAAAATAGCTGTTTGTAAAGGTTTCAAAGGACATGCCGCCATCCGGGTAGTTTCCGTTTTCAATGGGGGTGTAGGTTTTAACAAACAAATCACCATGGTTAAAATACATCGCAAACCCATGCTCGCTGTTGATGCCAAGCTTAAACTTCTCCGGGTGACCGGGCAGCTGTTTCAGCGTAATATACTTGTTGCCCCATGTTACGCGTTCGTCCATCATGTTTGTATAAGGCCAAAGCGCTAAAATGCGGTTTCCCAATAGACCGGTATCCTTTGTGGGCTGACCGATGATTTCCAAACCTCCGTTAGATAGCACCGTAAGCGCCCAGGGTGCTAAGGTCACGTCCCACGCAGCGCGGTTTGTCACTTTATGGAAAAGATTTACTTTTCCCGTTTCCGGTTCCATAGTTACCTTAATTTCGTACTGATACTGATTCCATTTTTGAACAACAGGACGGAAAATCGCACCGTTTTCAATCAGCTCGTAAGGTACGGGGTCGTTGTCAGGATAGTAGCTTTTCGGCATTGCCTCGGGACTTGTCCAAAGTCTGTGACCACCGTAGATATACCAGATGCCGCCGCCAAATTTATCAAACGCGGGGCCACTCTCGGAAAAATTGCGTTCTATGTCCTCAAACATCATATTCTCGCCATTTACAAAAGAATAATTGATTACACGGGGACCTACATCAACCGTCACTAAGAGCTTTACGTTACCGTTCGATATTTCCAGACAGTTGCCGTAATTTTTATAGGATGTGCATCTTGTTGTTACTTGTGCCACATTGTTTCCTCCCTTAATCTATTGTCGTTTCCAAAAAGACACAGCTACCTTTTATAGTTATGCTTGCATTCTGCGCGGCAAAATAGAAGGTGTCACCCGAACGGAATGTTGTTTCCTCCCCGTCTGCCTCTAACACGCCGCTTCCCTCTAAGAAAGTCACCGCGGAAAAACTTTTTTCCGTGGTTACTAGCACAGCTGCATCTTCTACCTCATATTTCTTTGCTGTAAAATAGTCGCAGGAAGCAACCATGTAAATCGCAACACCGTTTTCTTTTAAAATTAAATCCGGCGAAAAATCCGTTTTGGTTTCTTTGGTCAAACGGCTTACCTGCGCCGCTTTTTCCACATGAAGCTCACGGGGCTTCCCGTCTGCCCCCACGCGACCCCAATCGTACACGCGGTAGGTGGTGTCGGAGTTTTGCTGAATTTCGCAAATTAAGATTCCTGCACCGATAGCATGCACCAAACCCGCCTCAACAAAAAACACGTCGCCCTTTTTTACGGGAACAAAGTTTAAATACTCGGTCAAGGTATTGGTTTGAATCGCTTCTAAGAAGGTCTCTTTTGTCATATCCTTTGAAAAACCATACACAAGTTTTGCGCCCGGTATTGCATCTACGACATACCAGACCTCAGTTTTTCCGTAGCTGCCATTTTCGTGTAGGTTTGCATATGTATCATCCGGGTGTACCTGAATGGACAGTGCACTGTTTGCGTCAATCAGCTTGTTTAAAACCGGAAACCGGTCAAACCGAGCACCGTTTGAGCCAACGATGTCTGTACCCTTTTCCCGATATTGTTCGATTACAAAGGACAGTGGTTTCCCATCAAATTCCCCGCCAACAACCGTACTCTCACCGTTTTTATGGCAGGAAAGTTCCCAGCTTTCTGCGGTAATGGCATATGGCGTATCCTTATAATACTGATTTTTGAGTCGCGTTCCACCCCAGATATAATCTTTATACGCCGATTTTAGTTTAAAAGGCTTTATCAT
>JAZNIA010000134.1:0-25104 GCA_045577195.1 Congzhengia sp. | reverse complement strand
CCGCCTTCTCTTGCCATCGCAATCGCCATAGCCGATTCGGTTACGGTATCCATCGCAGAACTCATCAGTGGAATGTTGAGTTTGATTTTTTTGGTCAGTTGTGTGGAAAGATCAACCATATCAGGCGTAACCTCAGACTTTTGAGGCACGAGCAAAACATCATCAAAAGTTAATCCCTGTTTCATCACTTTGTTCATCGAAAAATACACCCTTTCTCAAGTTATACTCTATTTTTATACAAAAAAGTTTATAAAGCCACTCTTTTACCATATAGTATAACAAAATTCAAGACTAAAATCAAGAAAAAAATCGAAAACCGTGAAATTTAAACGTAAAAGAATTGTAATTGCGAAATGGACCAACTTATGGTATGATAAATATAATAAGAGGTGATAGGTTTATGGAATTGCTTTCGCCGGCAGGTGATATGGAAAGTTTAAAACTGGCAGTCAAGTGCGGTGCGGACGCAGTGTATGTTGGCGGACCTTATTTTAGCGCGCGCAAAAGCGCAAAAAACTTTACGGAAGATGAGTTAAAAGAAGCGGTAGACTATTGTCATCTGTATGGCGTAAAGCTATATGTGGCGCTGAATATCTTAATCAAGGAAGCAGAGCTTGATTTTGCAAAGGAATATGCAAACCGCCTCATCTGTATGGGTGCAGACGGAATCATCGTGCAGGATTTGGGATTGCTTTCCTATATTCGTGCAGCTTCTGACAGCGTTCAAATCAACGCCAGCACGCAGATGACCATATGCTCCTCGAGCGGTGTAAGGTTACTTTCTGACCTGGGGGTAAACCGCGTGGTGCTGGCGAGAGAACTCACAGAGCAGGAAATAAAAAGCATTCGTGCGCAAACTGACGTCGAGCTCGAAGTGTTTGTGCATGGCGCGCTTTGCATCAGCTGGTCGGGGCAGTGCCTGATGAGCAGTTTTATTGGCGGAAGAAGCGGAAACCGCGGCGCTTGCGCGCAGCCCTGCAGATTGCCGTACACTTTGCTTGAAAACGGTAAAGCCGTTACGAAACCGTATCCTTTATTGAGCACAAAGGATTTGTGTCTTGCAAAGGAGATAGACCAAGTAAAGGCAATTTCTGATTCTGCCAAAATCGAAGGACGCATGAAAAGCGCGGAATATACGGGAAGCGTTACGAAGGTATATAAAAATGCGTTGGAGGATCGGGCAAGCGCGCGTGAAATTGCCGACATGCTCTCCTTTTTCTCGCGGGGAGGCTCTTCCCTTGGCTATTTTCATGGTATAAGCTATCAGGGCATGATGGATCAAGGGGAAGCGGGCAAGATTTCCGCCTCTAAGGAAAGCACGCAAGACATTCACCAAACGGATTTTACGAAAAAGCGTCCCGTTTCGTTTACGCTCTATGCAAAAGAGGGAGAGCCGCTATGTTTAAAAGCAGAAACGGAAGGGTTTTCAGCAGACGCGAATGGCAAGGTATGTGAGCGGGCAAACAGTGGCGCATTTGACAAATCGCGCATGGAAAAGCAACTTAAAAAACTGGGAGATACGCCGTTTGTTGCCGAAAATATTACCATTTACGAATCGGGTGTACCTTTTGTCTCAATATCGGAACTGAACGGATTGCGCCGCACAGTGAGCGAGGAATTGGCGCAAAAAATTTGTGCGTCCTACCGAAGAAATATAAAACAGGTGCCCGAGCAGAAAACGGGAAAACAGAACCCAAAACAAGAACCGATCCTTTGCGTGCAGGTCAGAACGAAAGAGCAATATGAAACGGCAAAAAATTGCGGCATTTCTGAGATCTATATCAGCGCCAATGCCGAGATTGCGGACGACACAGCAGTTACGGTGCTGCCCTCTGTAACCAAAGAGGGCGAAACGAAAAGCAAGGGCGCACGGGTGCTGGTGCAAAATTTAGGTCAGATTTATCCTGCGGGAGATGCCGTGCTCTATGGCGGCGAGCGGCTGAATATCACAAACAGCGATTCTTTAAACGCGCTCAAAAAACTCGGCTTTCGCCGCGCAACCTTGTCGACGGAATTAAACATAAACGAAATGCGCAAGCTGTGCAAGCACGCAGAGCTTGCAACAGAAATCATTGCGTATGGGCGGCTGCCTGTGATGCTGATTGAAAACTGTATCATCAAAAGCGCATACCGCTGCGTAAACGGCAAAGGGAGTGTCGAGCTTTTAGACCGAAAGGGTGAGCGGTTTCCGGTTCTTTGCGAAAACTGCCGCAACGTTATTCTAAACAGTGTTCCACTTTATATGGCAGACAAGCTGGAGGATATTATCAGTTTACAGCCGGAAGCAATTCGTCTGATATTTACCGTGGAAAACGCCGCAGAATGCACACAAATTATTCAGGCGTATCAGGCGGCGATGCAAAAAGAGACTGTCAAAAATCCCTTCGACAAAATTACAAGGGGACATTTTTATCGCGGGGTGGAATAACCATGACCAAAACGGACAAACTGATATTTTGGGGCGTTTTGATTCTATCATGCGTCATCCTTTTGTTTTCCAACGTGATCTTCGCAAAACATGGAGAACGGGTTATCATTGAGTTGGACGGCGCTCCCTATGCGTCATACCGCCTGTCGGACATAAACACGCCGAAACGGCTAAGCGTTAAGACGGAGCAGGGTGCGTGGGAAATTGAGCTGACAAATCAAAGCGTGAAGATCGTAGAGGCTTCCTGCCCGGATCAGGCGTGTCTGGGGGAAATCTCAAAAAGCGGAGAGCTGCTGATTTGCCTGCCACACAGACTGATTGTAAAAATCGAGGGAAACGGGGAGGTGGATGGCGTTGCCTACTAAGAAAATTACGCTTTATGCCCTTCTTTGTGCCATCGGGCTGACGCTGGGCTTTTTTGAAAGTACGGTTTTCGCGTTTGCGGTTATCCCCGGCGGAAAAATCGGGCTGGCAAACATTGTTACGATGGTGGCGTTTTGTCTCTTTTCCTTTGGGAATGCGCTTGGATTCGGCTTGGTTCGCAGTTTGCTATCGGCGCTTTTGTATGGAGGAATGACGTCATTTTTCTATAGCGGTGCGGGAACGTTTCTATCCCTCCTTTTTATGTACCTGACAAAAAAGATACTGAAAAATCGTGTATCCGAAGTTGGCATTTCCGTTGTGGGTGCTCTCTTTTTTAACATCGGACAGCTCACGGTTTGCGCGCTGGTTTTAAACAGTATAGACGTATTTCGCTATTTTCCCGCCCTGGGCATCATCTCGAGCTTAGCCGGTGCGGTTACGGGAACCATATCAAAACAGCTTTTCAAGTATATCAATCAAAAAGAACAAAATTATGAGAATGGAGACAGAAAACTATGGAAATAATACTTGCATCAGGCTCCCCGCGCAGAAAAGAACTGTTATCCACCATGGGACTTGCTTTTTCCATTTGTGTCAGCGAGGCAGACGAAACGGTGGATGAGAGTCTTCCGCCCTATTTAATCGTAGAGCAGCTTTCTCTGCTTAAGGCGTCCGAGGTGGCATCTCGCATCAAAACGGAGGGAAAAGAAGGCATTGTCATCGGCGCGGATACTGTGGTGGTATTTGCGGGCGAAATTCTGACCAAACCGAAAGATGCGCAGGATGCTAAAGAGATGCTTATGCGCTTATCAGGTCAGTGGCACAGTGTGCTCTCCGGCGTTACGGTGATGAACACCAAAACCGCAAAAAGCGAAACCTTTTATGTGGAAACCAAGGTACATTTTATGACCTTGTCAGAGGAAACGGTTGACGCATATATTCAGACGAAGGAACCCTTGGATAAAGCAGGGAGTTATGGGATTCAGGGCAAGGGCAGCATGTTTGTGGATAAAATAGAGGGGGACTACTTTAATGTGGTTGGTCTTCCTGTCTGCAAGCTGGCTGAAGTTTTAGAAACAGAATTTGGCATTTCGTGTATGTAGATACAAAAATATTCCCTCAAGTAAACGGCGAGTGTACATAAAAATGAGGGAGGAAATGGAATTGACAAAACATATCGGAATAGATTTAGGTACAGCAAACACTGTAATATCATGCAGAGGAAAGGGTGTTGTACTACAAGAACCTTCTGTTGTTGCGGTACACAGCAAAAGCGGTATGGTGCTGGCTGTAGGAAACAGTGCGAAAAAAATGATTGGGAAAACACCGGAAGATGTGATTGCGGTGCAGCCGATTCAAAATGGCGTGATTGCCGATTTTGATGCGGCACAGGCAATGCTGAGAGCGTTTGTGGAACAAGCCTGCCCCGGCGGAGTTTTCCGCCCGCAGGTCACAGTTTGTGTGCCGTTTGGCGTGACAGAAGTAGAAAAACGCGCTGTTTTGGAAGCCGTTTCCCGTTCCGGCGGGAAAAATACTTTTGTCATGGAATCGCCCATGGCAGCGGCGTTCGGGGCGGAACTTCCGATTGATGAAGCAACGGGGAGCATGGTACTGGACATTGGCGGCGGCATTGCAGAAACGGTTATCGTCTCCTTTGGCGGTATTGTTGCAGGGTCTTGTGTCCGTGGTGCAGGCAGTAAAATGGATGCAGACATTTTAGAATATATTAAGGAAACCCATGGTCTTTTCATCGGGGAACGGACAGCTGAGGAGATAAAAATGACCATCGGTGCTGTTCATTCCTCTTGCGAGGAAAAACAGATGCGGGTCATGGGAAGAGACGTAAACAGCGGTCTCCCCAAAGAAATTGTAATAAAAACAACGGACGTGCGTGAGGCAATCGAGCGCACAGTACAGCGGATTCTTTTTTCTGTACAAACTACGCTGGAGAAAACGCCGCCTGAGTTGGTGGCAGATATTGCAGAGAGGGGTATTGTGCTTTCGGGCGGCGGCGCAAATCTTCCCGGTCTTGATTTACGGATTCGGGAAACTACGGGCATTTTGGCAAGACGCGTGGAAAACGCACAAGAATGCGTTGCCCTCGGTGCCACCGTGGCAACATCGGCATTTTTAGAAAACAAAATTCTGCGGTCCGGCAAACGATTCTTTGGGCAATCGGTAAGAGGGAGGGCAGGTGCGTGAAAAAACACACCAAACGCCTCCTGCTTTGGGTGGTTACCGCAACGGCGGTTTTGCTTGCGTTAACAAGTGTGGGCGCAGCCGTTGGCAGACAAACAGGCTCAAACGCGCTGTTCTCGGCGGTGGATTATCTGTTTTACCCCGTTCAGCGTCTTTTTTCTGAAACAACGGAAAAGGTAAGTGCGTTTTTTAAAACCGTTTCCGACGCAAAAGCATACCGCTTAGAAAACGAGCAGCTCAAAGCCGAGGTAGCGCAGTTAAATCAAACAGTGCGGGAGGCTACCTCCGGCACGCAGGAAAACCAGCGTCTTCACGCACTTTTAGAACTCAAAAAAGAAAAGAAAGAGCTTGATACAGTTGCCTGCCGTGTCATCGCGCGGGATCAGGATTTTGCGTTTCGGATTGACAAGGGAGCAAAAGAGGGAATCCGGAAAAATGATGCCGTAATCACATATGACGGTCTGGTGGGAAAAGTCACGGCTGTGCACCAAAACAGCGCCACAGTAGTGCCAATTACGCGGCAAAACAGTGCTGTGGGCATAAAAATTGTCCGGAATCAAATGTTGGCAATTGCGCAGGGCGTGCATACGGCTTCCTTTGATATGGGAAAGACGCTTACGCTGTCGTGTCTATCGGAGGATAAGGAGATTGTGGTGGGAGACGTGCTTGAAACATCAGGGCTAGGAGGCGTTTATCCCGCAGGAATTCTGGTTGGGACTGTGTGCGACGTTAAAAAAAACAGCACCGGCGAGATTGAAACCGCAGAGGTTACAGTTTCGGCAGACCCGATGCAGCTACACGAGGTTTTGGTTGTTCGTAGAAGTAAGGAGTAGCGTTATGGAACGAACAGGATGCAATCAGCATCATACATCGTTGGTAAAAAAAGTGTGTGAAATGATTTTTTTTGCACTTATTCTATATATTTTGGTCATTTTGCAAACTGTATGGGCGATTTTGCCCGTACAAGCTGTGTTTGTGTTTTGCGTGTGCCTTTGTTTTGTGCAGGGAGGTATTTTTGCTGTTGGCGTAAGCGTGGCATGCGGATTTTTGGTGGATGTGGCAAGTGGACGTGTTTTTTGCAGTGATGCGCTTTGTTATCTGTACATATCGGCAGGATGTGTATGGTTGCGAGGGCGTATTTTTTGCAGAAAACGGCGCGTTCAAATGCTTTTGGTGTTCGGCGTGTCTGTGGCGCATTATGTGCTTGCGTACGGCTTGCATGGCATGTATGAAACGGTGGCGTTTTTGCCGTTTTTCTTATATCGCGCCGCACCCGGCGCGCTCATAGGCGCATTTCTTTCGCTTCTTTTCTATCCTGCAGCAAACAGGATTGTGAAAGGAAGGAACGAAATCTGTGAAGAATCTGCATAAAAAATCAAAAGATACCCGTTTTTGTGTGATAAATTGTTTGATTTTAGGGCTTGCCTTTGTGATATTGGCAAGATTGTTTGTCATGCAAATTGTAGATGCAAAAGCGTCAAAAGCAATCGTGGATTCTCGCTTGAAGCTTTCTGTGCCAGTGAAAGCGGCGCGGGGAGAAATTACGGACCGGTACGGAAGGGCTTTTGTGACCAATCGAAAGGGTTACTTCGTGCTGTACGAACAACGGCAGGAAGAAAAAAAAGCCCGGGAGGAAGCACTTCTTTCGGCAATACAGCTGCTTGCTGCGTCGGAACAAAACAAATATCAAGACCAGCTTCCGATTTCTGTTTTTGCTCCCTTTGTTTATTTAGAACCAAAAGAATCGGTCTCAAAATTTTTAGCGGAGAACGGATTTCCAATGGATGTTACGGCAGAGGAACTTATATCCGCGTTAAGCGAGCGGTATCAAATAGAAACAGAGCGCTCACAGCAGGAGAAACGGCTACTTTGCGGCGTGCGGTTTGGCATGGAGCAGGAGGATTTTTCGGTCGTTTCACCGTATACGTTAGCAGAAGATGTGAGCATCGAAACGGTAACAAAGCTCAAAGAACGGTCGGAGGAATTTCCTGCGATTCGAATTGATGAACGACCCGTTCGGGAGTATCTGTATCCTGAAACGGCGTCTCATATTCTGGGCAGAGTCGGAAAAATCAGTATGGACGAGTACGAACAAAATCGGGACAAGGGTTATAGCCGAATAGATTCAATTGGAAAACAGGGCATAGAAAAAGCCTTTGAGCATATTTTAAAAGGGACAGACGGCACGAGAAGCGTAGAGGAAAATGTGTATGGCGAAACCCTTGATTTGATACAATCCAAGGATGCGGTTTCGGGTAATACCGTGATGCTGACGCTGGATTTGATGCTGCAGCAAAAAACCGAGCAAGCCTTAAAAAATGCGGCAGACCGCGTGGCGCAGAATGAAAAAAACGGCGGCGCTGCGGTTGTTTTGGATGTAAACAGCGGGGAAATTCTGGCGATGGCATCTTACCCGACCTATGATATTTCAACCTTTGGTCAGGATTATGATTCCCTTTTAAAGCATCCGGGAAACCCTATGTTTCATCGCGCGCTTTCCGGTCTTTATGCGCCCGGCTCCGCATTTAAACCAATCAGCGCAATTGCAGCGCTGGAAAGCGGAAGTATTTCACCGGAGGAAAAAATTGAGACGAAAGGCAAATATGAATACCTAGACCGCACCTTTCAGTGTAATATATTCCGTACAACAGGGAAAACCCACGGTGTTATAAATCTGCGGGAGGCGATGGCAGTTTCCTGCAACTATTATTTTTATGAACTTGGCAGACGCACGGGAATTGATGCCATGCAGAGTTGGGCAGCGGCGTTTGGTCTGGCAGAAAAAACGGGCGTTGAGTTAGCCGGCGAGGAGGCAACGGGAAGCGTTGCAAGCCCCGAAAACCGTAGCAAAAGGGGGGGCGTGTGGTATCCAGGCGATGTGCTGCAGGCAGCCATTGGTCAATCCGACCATTTATTTACACCGATTGCACTGGCGAATTACGCTGCCACGCTGGCGAATGGTGGAACAAACTATAAAACAACCATCTTAAAAGGCATTAAATCGCAAAAAGACGGTCGGGTGACCTATGGACAGGGACCGACCGTGAACCGAACCGTACGCGTGTCCAAAGAAACGCAAAGAAGCATAAAAGAAGGTATGGAAGCCGTTACCCAAAAGGGCGGAACGGCAGAAACGGCTTTTGCATCGTTTCCTATACCCGTTGCGGGAAAAACAGGCTCAGCGCAGGCTCCGGGCGGAACGAACGGGCTTTTTATCGGTTATGCACCGGCAGAAAAGCCACAGATTGCTGTTTGTGTCGTGGTAGAAAACGGCGGTGCCGGCAGTCTTGCAGCATCTGCAGCCAAGGATATTTTTGCTGCATATTTTGAAAAACCACAAAAGGAAGAAGCGGAACGTACGGCGCCTTACTCCCTGCTTCCGTAACATATCAATCAGGAAAGGAACGAAACAATGATTCTTTTAAAAGGTAGCCCGAAGGGCATTTCACTTTTTGTAAACGATACAGATTTTGACACGGGGCGGGAGGAGCTCAAGGAAAAGCTCACCGCGTCCAAAGATTTTTTTAAAAACGCAGATTTGAGTGTTTACATGACCAGCAACACGCTGACAGAGGCAGAGGTGTTTCTGATGCGGGAAACGGTGGAAAAGGTGTTGGCAGAAACAAACATCACCTTTATGGACAACGAGCCGCGCATGGTTCCTATGCAGCACTCGCCCTTAGAGGACCTTGCGGCAGACGAGGGCGTGACAAAATTTTTCCGTGGAACAGTTCACGCGGGAGAAACGGTAGAATATGACGAAAATCTGGTGGTCATCGGAGATGTGGAATCGGGTGCAAAGGTGATTGCGGGCGGGAATGTGTTCGTGATGGGCACTCTTTCGGGCAGTGTGCACGCGGGTGCGGGCGGAAGACGGGACGCAGCCGTTGTAGCAATGAAGCTTATGCCTGAGCAGCTGATGATTAGCGATTTGTCTATAAAACGCAAGCAAAGCACGATAAAACGCCTCTTTTCCAACGTGCCGGAGATTGCCTATGTGGCAAAAAACGCCATTAAAATTGAGCAATATACATAAAAAAATGTATGTATTTTGTGAAAAATAAATTAAATCTTGGCATTTTTATATTTTTATTCTAGACTTTGCCGCGCCGATATGTTATAATAAACGAGGAATGCGGCTTAAAGCGTGTACGACACGATAGAACTGCTCATGATCGCAAAATAACGATACGGGAGGCCCAGATTCATGAATATTGCGTTAATTGCACACGACAAAAAAAAGGAACTGATGATTCAGTTTTGTATTGCTTATAAAGGGATTTTGTCTAAACATATGCTTTGTGCGACGGGAACAACCGGCGGCTTGATTTCAGAAGCAACGGGACTTACCGTGCATCGATTTTTATCGGGTCCGCAGGGCGGTGACCAGCAGATTGGTGCGCGTATTGCGTATAACGAGATTGATATGGTGTTGTTTTTCCGCGACCCCTTAACCGCGCAGCCCCATGAGCCGGACGTTTCGGCGCTGTTCCGTCTTTGCGACGTGCATAACGTTCCGCTGGCAACCAATGTTGCGACGGCGGAGGTTTTGGTGCATGGCTTAGAGCGCGGCGATTTGGATTGGCGCGACATTGTAAACCCGAAACAGAAGTAATTATTATATCAAAAGGAGCTGAGGCTTTTTGCCTCAGCTCCTTTTTGCATATCAATTATTTTTGTTTTTTTGCTTCGTTTTCTTTCGATGCCTTTTGATTTTAATTAAAATGTATCCGATAAACACAATGAAAACTGAGATTAAAATCGCCAGTGCTGCGCGGAATTCTAAGTCGATGGGGGTTGGTGTTGGCGTGTTTAAAACAGCCGTTGTCTCGGCTTGCATCGAGGGCGAAGTTGTCACAGGAGACACGCTGTATATCAGCATAAATGTTTTATACAGAATCTGTGCGCCTTCAGCCCGTGATACAGACCCTAAGGGCGTAAATTCCCCAAAGTTGTCAATCAATCCGTGCTGCACCGCAATGGCAACATCCTCCATTGCCCACGCAGAAATTTGGTCTGTATCGCTGAACAAAAGGGCAATGTCAGTCGGGTAGGCATAGCCCTTTTTCTCTGCCAGTGTTCTGCCGCAAAGCGTCACAACCTGTTCTCTGGAAACCGGTTTTGTTCCGCGGAATGTACCGTCTGCATAACCGGTTGCAATGCCCTGGCTTTCCGCTGAAGCAACGTAGCGATATATCCAGCTGTCCTCCGCTACGTCGGTAAAGGAGGTACGGGCGTCCAGATTTAAAGAGTAAAACATGCGCACCAGCGCAGCTGTAAAATCGTATCGGCTTAAGGTTGCGTCAGGATTAAAGTTTCGCGCATCGTCCAATGTAAAAATTCCCTTGGACACCAGAAAACGAATGGCGTTTTTGGTGTCTTGCGGCAAACCACTTATGTCGTTTATGGTAATATCGTTTTCTACAATTTCGTAATCACCGGCGTAGTTGGTGGAAAATTCGAGGGTTTCATTTTTTGCGTCATATTGACCGCCCCAGTTGTCCGTACCGCCCTGGAAGCTTGCCATAACCGTAGAGTATTGAGATTTTGCGGGGACGATAAACCAGACCGGTGCATCTAAATAGCTGATGGGCTGATTGTTTTTGTCTGTAAACACAACAGAGAACGCATTTTGCTTGTGAATGAATTCGATGCAAAACGTATCCGTCTTGTTTTCTAAAACCGCAAGGTCGGAGCCGGTAATATAAATACCGTGATGCTTGTCCAACATCAGACGGATTCCGGAGGAGCCTGCAAGTTTTGCGGAAAGCCCGGGTTCAAATTCAATTCGAATGGGACGAGCCAAATCAAGATTTGCGCAAATTAACTCAGGCAGCGCGCGGGGATTGCGGTTTAAAACGATGTTATTGGAGTCGCATAGTGTGTTAAAGCGCGCAAGACAGGTTACGGCGTGTTCCGCAATAAAGGAAACGGCATAACTGTTAACGGAAATAACATTATCATTTGCCTTAATTTCTGTGCGGGAACAAAGGTTTACGGCATGTTCAATGTATTCCGTAATCGTTTCTTTCCCGTTTTCGTTGGCGGTTTTTCCTGCCGCCGAAATCACCGAGGAAAGGTAATATACATAGTCGTCGATGCCGCGGAACGATTCGGTTTTTGTGTAATTAATCAAGATGTTGGACGCTCTATTTTCCGCAATGCCCAAAGAGGTTAAATAGGCAAGGTCTAGCGCGGCTTCGCTCGCGTACGCAGCAGAAACTACAAAAAAACCATTTTCTGCCTTTGTGACAACAGCGTATTGCTTTTGATAAGACAGAATCCGATTGGCTGGCTTTGTTTTGTCCATGGAATAAAACTGAATAAACAGTTCGTTGTGCCCCAAACGGGAAATTTTCTCAAATGCAGCAAACTGCCCGCTTCCAACTGCACTTTTTATCAGTTCACGCTCGTCGGCAGAAAAGTCTGCAGTATCATCAGAAAGTGAAGTTAAAAAATGATAGCGTGCAAACAGATGCTTTGCTGCAGTTTCAAAATCTGTCGCGTCGATTTCCTCGGCGGTCAGGATAGAGCGCGTAAAGGGTTTTGCAGTGTAAGCGGCAAGGTATTCTGAAACAAGGGCGCTGCAATCTATAACAGATTGTTCCGTCTCGCCGTCTCCCCAAAACGCACCGGTTCCGTCGCTGTGCTCCCTGGCAATGATTTTAAGCTTAGGCGCAGCACTTGTAAAATGAATTTGATAAGTTGTGCATTCGCCGTCTGATTCAAATTGTCCAATAAAAACCGATTGATTTGTAGTGTTGTGCTGCATCCTGTTTATCTGAGCAAAGAAGTCGATTGGAATATCATCCATTTTTGCCAGCTTCATTACAGAATTGTTGTCAAAACGATAAAGAGAAACGGTTTTTTTATTTCCGGCAATCAGCTCAGGCACGTTGTTAAAATCCACATCGGCCAAAACAAATTTTGTATCTTTAGAGCGCGAAACCGATTGCATAATGCGGGTATATTCTGCCTCCCAAGGCGTTTCGTTTTCTGCGCAGATGTAAAGAGGCGAAACTGTTAACAGTAAAAATGTAAGTAATAAGCCAATATATTTTTTCAAGGGAATCCCTCCGTAAAAAGCAAAATTCTCCAAATACCATTATATATTTTTTTGAGCAGGAAATCAATCCTTTTATGTAAGAATTCCAAAAAAACGGCGGGTTGACGCAAAAGTGTGATATCGGACATCAAAGAGAGCCTCTCTGCGCTTGGAACAGACGATACCGACGTATATTTGTTGCACAGAGGTTGCTGTGGGGAAAAGTATTGAGGGAAAAGCCAGAACCCGTAGCGTATCTTGCGGGAGAGTAGGGATTGCACACAATTGCACAGTTGTTTTTGTTATACTATTCTTACAAGAAAGGAGAATGCGTATGCAAAAATTAATGTGTAAACTATGTGGCTATTTAGAGAAGAAACTATATGCAGAGCTTACATGGGAGGAGCTTGCCCGCAGGCTTTATAAGAGAGAGTTCCAACTGGAGGAGGCGCGGGCAGAAATTGTGTATTTGAAAAAACTGATACAAAAACAATGCGGGTGATGCATATTGCATCACCCGCATGTTTATCACAAATAAAATTATTTGAGTGTAACTTTTGCGCCAACCTCTTCAAGCTTAGCTTTGATTTCGTCAGCAGATTCTTTAGAAGCAGCTTCTTTCACGATTTTCGGAGCACCGTCAACCATTTCTTTTGCTTCTTTCAGGCCCAGACCTGTGAGTTCACGAACAACCTTGATAACCTTAACTTTCTGGTCACCAGCTTCGGTCAGTTCAACGTCAAACTCTGTCTTTTCTTCTGCAGCAGCAGCGCCAGGTGCAGCAACACCAGCAACAGCTACCGGAGCAGCAGCGCTAACGCCAAATTCCTCTTCAATTGCTTTAACGAGTTCAGATAACTCAAGTACGGAAAGAGCTTTGATTTCTTCAATCATAGCAGTAATTTTTTCGCTCATTTTCATGTCCTCCTAAATTTTTAAATAATAATTTGTCATTTTGGTTTTTTGTTTTGTAATTAAGCAGTTTCTTTCTGCTCTCTGACAGCGTCGATTGCTCTTGCAAGACCTGCAATTGTAGCATTCAAGCCGCCTGCCAGCATAGCATACAATGTATCCTTGGACGGAATTTTGCTCAGAGCGTCAACTTCCTCTAAGGACATTGCGCGGCCTTCCATGAAGCCGGCTTTGATTTCAAATACGTCTTTTCCCTTTGCGAATTCTGCTAATACGCGAGCGGGAGCAACAACATCGTCATAGCTGAGTGCTAAAGCGGTAGGTCCGTTTAAGATTTCGTCAAATTCGGAAAAACCTGCTTCGTTTGCTGCACGCTTGGTTAATGTATTCTTTACAACCGTGTATTCAATTCCTGCTTCGCGGAGCTTGTTACGGAGAAGTGTATCTTCTTCAACGGTTAGACCGCAGTAGTCAACGAATACGCCGGCAGCAGCTGTTTTCAGCTTTTCTGCAAGATCTGCAACGATCTGCTGTTTCTGCATAAGAATTTTTTCACTGGGCATCTTTGATTTCACCTCGCTGTGATAGAATTTAAAAAGGCTTTTCTCCGCAAGCGAAGAAAAGCCTTAACTCTTTTTGTTTGGCATTTCCTCGGCGGGCATTTTAAGCCGATAAACGGCACCTGCTGTCTGCGGAAAATATTTAACTGTGGTTGATTATACCATAGATAATCCGGTTTGTCAAGAAGAAATTAGTCAGTCAGTTTTGCCTGGTTAATTTTCACACCGGGACCCATGGTAGAAGCAACAACGCAGCTCTTGATATACTGACCCTTTGCTGCAGAGGGCTTTGCCTTGATGATTGCAGAAAGAAGTGCGTTAAAGTTGTCAGCGAGTTTTTCCTTACCAAAGGAAACTTTACCGATGGGGCAGTGGATAATGTTTGTTTTGTCCAAACGGTATTCCACTTTACCGGATTTGATCTCGTTAACCGCTTTTGTAACGTCCATTGTTACGGTACCTGCCTTCGGGCTGGGCATTAAGCCTTTCGGACCTAACACTTTACCGAGACGACCAACAACGCCCATCATGTCGGGTGTTGCAACAACAACGTCATAGTCAAACCAGTTATCGTTCTGGATTCTGGGAATCAATTCCTCAGCACCTACGAAATCAGCACCTGCTGCCTGTGCCTCATCTGCTTTTTCGCCTTTTGCGAAAACGAGCACACGAGCAACTTTACCTGTACCGTGGGGAAGAACGATTGCGCCACGAACCTGCTGGTCTGCGTGTCTGGAGTCAACGCCGAGACGAACGTGAACCTCAACGGTTTCATCAAACTTCGCTTTGGAAGCTTTTACAACGAGGTCTAACGCTTCATCAGACTCATAGAGCTTTGCTCTTTCGATAAGCTTTGCGCTTTCTTTATAATTTTTACCTCTAAACATTCTGTTTTCCTCCTTCTGTGGTCAAACAAGTCGGATTCGACTCTCCCACTTCATTAACAATCGAATTAGTCTTCGACAACGATGCCCATGCTTCTTGCAGTACCTGCAATCATGCTCATAGCAGCCTCTAAAGACGCTGCATTTAAGTCGGGCATTTTCTGCTCAGCAATCTGCTGTACAGCTTCTTTGCTAACTGTAGCAACTTTTGTTTTGTTGGGTGTACCCGAAGCCTTCTCGATTTTTGCGGCTTTCTTTAACAGTACAGCCGCAGGGGGAGTTTTTGTGATGAATGTAAAGGATCTGTCAGCATACACTGTGATAACAACAGGAATGATCAGACCTGCGTCCTTTGCTGTTCTTTCGTTAAACTCCTTGGTGAACTGAACAATGTTTACACCGTGCTGACCCAGAGCAGGACCTACCGGGGGAGCCGGTGTAGCCTTACCTGCCGGAATCTGCAATTTGATGTAACCGGAAATTTTCTGTGCCATTTTGTGCACCTCCTCTTTCACAAATGTGGTAATGGCGAACGGGACCTTCCCGTCCTCCCACACGCGGAAAAACCGCGCAACGAACCGCTTTTCGGTTCAAACGCCATATGGCGCTATAAAAGCCGGCAAGGAGCCGACATTTTACCTAATTTAATACTTCGATTTGAGAAAAATCAAGCTCGACAGGTGTTTCGCGACCAAACATGGAAACGATAACGCGAACGGTTTGTTTTTCGGTGTTAATTTCGTCTACCACGCCGACAAAGTCGGAAAATGCACCGTCTGTCACGCGAACGGAAGAGCCAACCTCGAAGTTTACTTCGACAACGCGGCGTTCGATACCCATTGCGTGTACCTCTTCCTCGGTTAAAGGAACAGGTTTAGAGCCGGGGCCAACAAAACCGGTCACGCCGCGGGTGTTGCGGATGATGTACCAGCTGTCGTCCGACATAATCATTTTCACCATCACATAGCCGGGAAGCAATTTTCTCTGGACAACCTTTTGTTCGGTGCCCTTCTGCTCAACAACTTCCTCCATGGGAACCTGCACCTCCAGAATCTGGTCCTGAAGTCCGCGGTTTTCGATGGTTTTTTCCAGGTCTGTCTGAACTTTTTTCTCGTATCCGGAAAAGGTATGAACAACATACCATTTTGCAATTTCAGCCATATTCTCCGTAAGAAGCGAAGCCTCTTTTGCCTCCTTTTCTCACGGCGCTAAGCGCCGACGATAATTGACATAGCTTGCTTATTTGTTCAGGAATGACAACAGATAAGTGAACCCGAAGTCAACCAGGGCAATAAACACGGCGAGCAAAATAATCGTTGTGATAACAACGCCGGTGTTGTTTCTAACGCGCTTAAAGCCGGGCCAAACAATCTTTTTAAACTCGGACTTCAACTCACGAAAATATGTGGAAATTTTGCCGGAACTCTTTTTTGCTTTCTGTGTAGCTTCTGCCATAACGTTCACATCCTTCGATAAAAAGTAGTTGGAAACAGAACTTATTTTGTTTCCTTATGGAGCGTGTGCTTTTTGCAGAATCTGCAGTATTTGTTCAGCTCCAGTCTGTCAGGTGTGTTTTTCTTTTCTTTCATAGTGTCGTAGTTTCTCTGTTTGCATTCTGAGCATGCGAGAGTAATTCTTGTTCTCATATTCACGCCTCCTAAGCTTGATTGTTTTTGAGAATAATCGCGCAGGTTACAAATTTTTTTGCGCAAAAAAAAAGAACCTACTTTTTCTAAGTACATATTATAATACCATAAAATAAGAATTATGTCAAGCGTTTTTTTGAAAATAATGCGATTTTTCGGCAATATCAAGCGGTTGTGGATGCTGCTTAAAACGTGGTCAAGATATGGTATGATTTCGGGCGAAACACCAATCTGTTTCGCCCGAAATCAGGTTATCTTCCGATGATTTTTACTTCAGGCTCAAGGGAAACGCCGAATTTTTCGGACACGGTTTTGGAAATGTGTTCCATGAGTAATTTTACATCCTCGCAGGTTGCGTCGCCATTGTTTACCACAAACCCTGCGTGCTTTTCGGAAACGCATGCGCCGCCGATGCATGCGCCTTTTAGCCCTGCATCTTCAATCAGCTTTGCGGCAAAATGCCCTTCGGGGCGTTTGAAGGTACTGCCTGCGCTGGGTTTGTCCAGAGGCTGCTTTTCTTTTCGTCTGGCGTTGAGCTCCCGCATGGTTCCACCGATTTCCTCCGGGTCTTTCGACGAAAGCTCTATTTTGGCAGACAATATATAGCCGCCGTTGTCGCAAAACACACTGTGTCGGTAAGAAAACTGATGTGCAGTGCCGCTGACAGTGCAAGACGTACCGTTTTCGTCCATATACTCGGTTTCAGCTACAACGTCTTTCATTTCGCCACCATATGCGCCAGCGTTCATATAAATGGCGCCACCCAGTGTTCCGGGAATACCGGAGGCAAATTCTAGGCCGGACAGACCGGCACGTTTCGCCGCGCTTGCCAATGCTGCCAAGGAAACGCCCGCGCCCGCGCGGATTGTGTTTCCCTCAACGATAATTTCGTCAAACCCTGCACCAAGACGGCAGACCACACCGTCAATACCGCGGTCGGACACTAAGAGATTGGAACCGGCACCCAGTAAGAAAAACGGTACATTTTCTTTTTTGCAAAGCGAAATCAGCCGAGAAAGTGCGTTTTTGTCCTTGGGATTGACAAATAAGTCCGCAGGACCGCCTATTTTAAAGGAGGTACAGCTTGCCATAGGGACGTTTTCGTATACGCCCTCGGTCTGTATAGCAAAAACTTCCTTAATAAATGATTCTGAAAGCATATGGTGCATCCTTTCTACATACCCATTTGGTCGAGCAGTCTGTTGTTTAGCTCCTGCGCGGCGTTATAACCCATTTTCCGCTGGCGCTGGTTCATAGCAGCGACCTCTACAATAATGGCAAGGTTTCTGCCTGGCTTAATGGGAATGGTGAGCGAAGGTACAGAAATACCTAAAATATCCGTAGACTCACCCTCAATGCCCAAACGGTCATACGCCTTTCCGTCCTGCCAGTTTTCCAGATTGATTACCAAATTAATGTTTTCGGTATCTTTTACGGAACCCATACCGAAAATTCGTTTTACATCAATAATACCTATGCCACGCAGCTCGATGAAATGACGGATAATTTCCGGCGCGCTACCGACAAGCGATTTGTTTGACACGCGTTTTATCTCAACTGCGTCATCTGCAACCAGTCGATGTCCTCTTTTTACCAGTTCCATGGCTGTCTCGGATTTTCCGACGCCGCTTTCGCCCAGCAACAGAATTCCCTCGCCGTACACTTCGATCAAAACGCCGTGCATCTGTACCATAGGAGCCAGTGCAACGTTTAGGTAAAGAATAATGGCGCTCATAAACCGTGATGTGCTCGAATCGGTGCACATCAAAGGCACACCATATTTTTTTGCACATTCAATCAGCTCGGGGAATGGCTCAAGTCCGCGCGTCACAATGACAACGGGAACGGGCTCTTTTAACAGCCGCTCCAGCGCCAGGTACCGTTCTTCCGAAGAAAGTGACTCTAAATAGGTGTACTCTACTTTTCCGATCAGCTGAATCCGGTTTGGGTCGAAGTACTCGAAAAATCCTGCCAGCTGCAGGCTGGGACGGTTCACATCGGCAACAGCGATTTCCCTGTTCTCATAGCCTTCAGGTGCGTGGACCAGCGTCAGGTCATACTCCTGCACAATGGCAGAAAGCTTAACGGCGTTTGCCATATATCTCAGATCCTTTCTTTACAAATTATCTCTATTTATCATTATACACGAAATTGTACAAATTGAAAAGAGGAAATTTATCAAAATTTTAACTGTACTTTTTGTGGGAAACATGGTATGATATAAATATTAGGAAGAAAATATGTATTTTGAATCAATAAAGATAGGAGAAAAAATATGAAAGCAGTCATTACCGTAGTTGGAAAAGACCGGACAGGCATTATCGCAAAGGTGAGCAATTATCTTGCGGAAAAGGAAATCAATATTTTGGATATTTCACAAACCATCATGCAGGACCTATTTACGATGATTATGTTGGTCGATACAGGCGATACCGGTATTCATTCCAAGGAACTCAGTGAAGAGCTTAGCCGTCTGGGTGAAGAAATGAACCTTTCTATTCATATGCAGCATGAGAGACTGTTTACCTCCATGCACCGCGTGTAAGGAGGATTTTTCATGATCAACAGAAGCGATATTATGGAAACCATCAAGATGATTGAAGAAGAGCATCTTGATATCAGAACTGTTACCATGGGCATCTCTCTTTTAAGCTGTGCCGGAGATGATGCAGAGGAAGTATGCGAGCGTGTCTACAACAAAATTACTGCTGCGGCAAAGGATTTGGTTTCGGTGGCGGAAAGCATTTCTGTACGCTACGGTGTGCCGATTATCAATAAACGCATTTCTGTCACGCCTGCGTCTTTGGTACTCCAGTCGGAAGATCCTGCAGATTATGTAAAATTTGCAAAAGCGTTAGACCGCGCGGCGCAGACCACAGGAGTCAACTTCATTGGCGGCTTCTCTGCTCTGGTGCACAAAGGCATGACAAAGAGCGAACGGGCAATGATTGAATCTATTCCTGAGGCGTTAGCTGTGACCGAACGGGTTTGTTCCAGTGTAAATGTAGGAACCACGAAAGCCGGCATTAACATGGACGCCGTTGCCCTGATGGGAAGCATTGTCAAGCAAACTGCAGAACGCACGCGTGAGCGCGACGGCTTTGGTTGCGCAAAACTGGTTGTTTTTTGCAACAGTGTGGAGGACAACCCCTTTATGGCGGGCGCGTATCACGGTGTTGGTGAAGCGGAATATGTCATAAACGTCGGTGTCAGCGGACCAGGCGTCGTAAAATGTGCTTTAAAAAAGGTAAAGGGCGAAGATTTTGAGGTGGTTGCGGAAACAATCAAAAAAACAGCCTTTAAAATCACCAGAATGGGTCAGTTGGTTGCACGAGAAGCATCGAAACGTTTGGGTATCCCCTTTGGTATTGTGGACTTATCTCTGGCTCCTACGCCTGCCGTAGGTGACAGTGTGGCACATATATTGGAAGAAATGGGCTTGGAGCAGTGCGGAACGCACGGAACAACCGCAGCGTTAGCGCTTTTAAACGATGCCGTGAAAAAAGGCGGCATTATGGCGTCCTCCTTTGTGGGCGGTCTTTCCGGCGCGTTTATTCCCGTTAGCGAGGACGCGGGCATGATTGACGCAGCGCAGGCGGGCACGCTCTCGTTAGACAAGCTTGAGGCAATGACCTGTGTTTGCAGCGTAGGTCTTGACATGATTTGTGTTCCGGGTGACACACCGGCAGAAACGATTGCAGCTATTATTGCAGATGAATCGGCAATCGGCATGATCAATCAGAAAACCACGGCAGTCAGAATTATTCCCGCTCCCGGAAAAGATGTGGGCGATGTGGTAGAATTTGGCGGCTTATTGGGCACAGGTCCGGTTATGGCAGTCAACAAAAAAGGCAGCGCAGACTTTATTGCCCGCGGCGGAAGAATTCCCGCTCCGGTGCACAGTTTTAAAAACTAGAAAATACATGTGATATGTAAAAAAGAAGGAATTTGTACATTTGCAAGTTCCTTCTTTTGGTTTTATAAAAAAATAACGCAGTCCATGAAAGGACTGCGTTATTTGGTGACCCGTACGAGAATCGAACTCGTGTTACCGCCGTGAAAGGGCGGTGTCTTAACCGCTTGACCAACGGGCCGGATAAAATTAAAAAAGTATGGTAGCGGCAGGTGGACTTGAACCACCGACCTATCGGGTATGAACCGATTGCTCTAGCCAGCTGAGCCATGCCGCCACACGTCCCGAAAACCGACAAGATGTATTTTACACTAAAAAAAACAGTTTGTCAAGACTTTTTTTTAGCTTTCTCAATTTTTTTTGAAATTATGTGTAATTTCCGCTTAAATTCATAAAAACGCAAAGCTTTCGGCTTTTTTCGCCATTTGCGGCAAACAAAGTCTTTACAAACGCAGGCGTGTTATGGTATAATAAACAAATAATGTGTATAAAATGAAGAAGTTTTTTTGAAAAAAGGATGATTGACGTGTTTAAAATCGTTAGAAAAAAAGAGCTTAATTCCACGGTGACGCTGATGGAGATTGAAGCACCGCTGGTTGCCAAAAAAGCAGAACCCGGTCAGTTTATTATTTTAAGAGCGACGGAGGACGGCGAACGGATTCCGCTGACCATTGCAGATTATGACCGTGAAAAAGGTACGGTTACGATTATATATCAGATTGTCGGTGCGACCACTGCCCGCCTGAACGCTTTAAATGAAGGGGATGAACTTCCCGATTTTGTTGGCCCGTTAGGACGCGCAACGCACACAGAGGGACTCAAAAAAGTTGCGGTGGTAGGCGGCGGTGTAGGATGTGCGATTGCATACCCTGTTGCAAAGAAGCTGCACAGCTTAGGCTGCGAGGTCCATGCGATTGTTGGCTTCCGTAGCAAAGAGCTCGTAATTTTAGAAGAGGAATTTCGCGCGGCAAGCACCAAATTAGTCATGATGTCCGATGACGGAAGTGTTGGCGAAAAAGGTCTCGTTACCAACGCACTCAAAGACTTGATTGACAGTGGTGAGCAGTATGACGAGGTAATTGCAATCGGTCCTTTGGTGATGATGAAATTTGTTGCAAAGCTGACGAAAGAGTATGGGATTCCCACTGTTGTCAGCATGAATCCTATTATGATTGACGGAACGGGCATGTGTGGTGGATGCCGCTTAACGGTCGGCGGAGAAACGAAGTTTGCCTGCGTGGACGGTCCGGAATTTGACGGTCATCTGGTTGATTTTGACGAGGCAATGGAGCGCGGTTCTATGTACAAAGAGCATGAGCGTCATGCCTTCCAGGAAACCTGTAACCTGATGAACAAGGAGGTTTTATAAGATGCCGAACATGTCTTCTGTAAAAAACGAGATGCCTTCTCAGGCACCCGATATTCGAAATAAAAATTTTGACGAGGTAGCGTTGGGTTATACGGCGGAAACTGCGATTGACGAGGCGAAGCGCTGCTTAAACTGTAAGCACAAGCCTTGTGTTTCCGGCTGCCCCGTAAAAATCCATATCCCCGCGTTTATTGCCAAAATGGCAGAGGGAGATTTTGAGGGTGCGTATGAAATTATCGCCAAGTCCAGCTCCCTGCCTGCAGTTTGCGGCAGAGTCTGCCCGCAGGAATCCCAGTGTGAGCAAAAATGTGTGCGCGGCGTAAAGGGTGAACCCGTTGCAATTGGTCGCTTAGAGCGTTTTGCAGCGGATTATCATAATGCAAATTGCAAAACTGCACCGAAAAAACCGGAATCAAACGGCCATAGAGTTGCGATTGTCGGTTCGGGACCGTCAGGTCTGACCTGCGCCGGCGATTTGGCAAAGGCCGGCTATGAGGTTACCGTGTTTGAGGCACTGCATTTAGCAGGCGGCGTTTTGGTGTACGGTATTCCTGAATTTCGTTTGCCCAAAGCAATTGTACAAAAGGAAATTGATACGTTAAAAGCGCTGGGTGTTCGCATAGAAACCAATGTCGTGATCGGAAAATCCATATCCATCGACGAACTGATGGAGGAAGGATACGAAGCGGTATTCATCGGCTCCGGTGCGGGACTTCCGAAATTTATGGGTATTCCGGGCGAGAACCTCAAAGGCGTTTACTCTGCCAACGAGTTTTTAACCCGTGTTAATTTGATGAAAGCGTATAAAGACGACTCCACCACCCCGATTATGCACGCGAAACGCGTTGCGGTTGTAGGCGGTGGCAACGTGGCAATGGACGCAGCAAGATGCGCAAAACGTCTTGGTGCAGAGGAGGTTTATATCGTGTACCGCCGGTCCGAAGAGGAGCTGCCCGCAAGAGCAGAGGAAGTGGAGCACGCAAAAGAAGAAGGCATTATCTTTAAGCTTTTAACCAACCCCGTGGAAATTTTGCCTGACGAACATAAATTTGTGGGCGGTATGAAATGTGTGGAAATGGAGCTTGGTGAGCCTGACCAATCCGGCAGACGCAGACCCGTGGTAAAAGAAAATTCCGAATTTGTTTTAGATGTAGATTGCGTGATTATGTCTATCGGCACTTCGCCAAACCCCTTGATTAAATCCACAACAGAGGGATTAGAGGTGCATGCATGGGGCGGCATCATTGCCGACAGTGAAACCGGAAAAACTTCCCGCGAGGGCGTTTATGCCGGCGGTGACGCCGTAACCGGCGCAGCAACGGTAATCCTTGCGATGGGTGCAGGAAAAGATGCAGCAAAGGCTATTGATGAATATATCCGTTCGAAATAGAATGATAAGGAATGAAGAAAAATGTGGAAATGCCCCAAGTGTGAAACTGTGAACAACAACGATTTTTGTATCATCTGCGGAGAAAAGCGTCCGGAATCGCAGCCGGCGCAGCAAATACCGCAGCCGGATTTCGTTGCGCCTGCAAAGGCGAAACCGGCAAAGCAGATGACGCCGCAGAAAAATAACGGGCTGGCGATTACCATCGTGGTTTGTGTTACGTTAATTGTGGCACTACTTCTTGGGCTGGGCGCATATATTTTGATACAGAACCGCACAGATGCAGAGGTCGAAGACAAAGACCGCGGGACAAAATCTGTGACGACGCCTGCGCCGACGCAAGCGGTAGCAGTTGCGCCGACGGCAGAACCGATTCCCGCTTTAGAATCTGCTGTTCCAACCCCGACGCCAACCCCGACGCCAACGGCAAACACAAATGCAGGCGCAGCCACGCGGGAGAATTTCTTAAAAAGAGCTGCCGAAATTGAACGGTATGCAGATGAAGCCGGTGCAAATGCTATGACGCAGTCGGAAATCAATCAGGTGGCAAACGAGGTTTATCAAAGATGGGATACCCTCTTAAACGATGTGTATCAGTATTTAAAAACAACACTTCCTCAAGGGGAATTTGACGTGCTGCGCAAAGCGGAAATTGCATGGATCAAGGAAAAGGAAGCGGCAATGGAATCGCAAGCGGCAGAATGGAAAGGCGGAAGCGGCGAACCTATGGCGTATTATAGCGCCGGAAGTGAATATACCAGCAAGCGCTGTTATGAACTGATTGCAATGATACATTAAATGAAACGGGTGAGAAAAGATGTGGAAATGTCCGAAGTGTGAAACTGTGAACAACAACGATTTTTGTGTCATTTGTGGAGAAAAGCGTCCGGAATCGCAGCCGGCGCAGCAAATACCGCAGCCGGATTTTGATGCGCACGCAAAGGCGGAAACAGCAGTAGAAAATGACGCTGACCGCAAAACCACCCGCCTGATGGTTGTGGTGATTGCGTGTGTCACCATAATTGTTGCGGTGCTTTTAGCTCTCGGAACTTATCTTTTAATGCAGGATGGAGACGACAAAGCGGCAAGGCGGGATTCTGATCGTGCAACGGCTTTGCCAACTGTGGCTCCCGTACAAACGGCGGCTCCTGTGCAGACGGCCACTCCTTCCGCGCCAGTGGAATCCTTAGCACCAATTGACAACTTAGACCCGAAGCCCACGCCGGGCGGCGTGGTGGTCGGAACTACGTCAGCATCACTTCTTTCCTATCAATGCTCAGAATATAATGGCGTGTTCCGCGCAGATTTATATTTATCAAACAGCGGCGTTGGTTATTCGTATTTCACGCTGTCCAACCCCGAACGGCTGGTGCTCGATTTGTCAAATGTGAGTCTTGCATCAGGTGTTGGCAAAAGCACACCGGCGTCAAGCCACGTTTCTGGTGTGCGTTTTGGGCAGCACGATGCAACATTAAGAGTGGTGTTTGACCTGAAATCGCATCAGCGATACGCCGTTATCAACAACGGAAGTACTGTAACGGTTACCGTTGGCGGCTGATAGTAGCGTGTTGTGGTAGAAAACCGCGTGGATTTGAGCAACAGTTTTTCTTTTTGTAGCACGTGTGAAATTTTGGAAAAATGAAAAAAACAGTTGAATCGCACCCTAAAGTGTGATACAATATATACAAGGAAACCATCGGTTTCCTGCCTTTGTGCCTTTTGCGCGCAAAGATTTTATTTGCGTTCTGCGCGAAAGCGTTGTCGGCCGGGACCCGCACAACTTGAGCCTGTGAACCTCGTCAGGTGGGGAACCAAGCAGCGATAAGCGGTGTCTTGAGTGTGTTGCGGCCCCTCCCGGTGTGAACGCGAAACAAATTGAGTGTAAGTTTTCACAAAGCGGCAGGCTTTGTGCCGAGAAACCGCGCAAATCCCGCGCGGCTTTTTTTCAATTCCGCAAAAATGTAAAAAGGAGGCGAGCGTGTGGCGTATCAGGCTATCTACAGACGTTGGAGACCGACCGTGTTTGACGATGTGATCGGTCAGGAGCATATTACAAAGACGTTGAAAAACCAGATTATGAACGGCTCTACGGCACATGCGTACCTGTTTTGCGGTACCCGCGGAACGGGAAAAACCTCAACAGCAAAAATTTTAGCCAGAGCGGTGAATTGTCTGAATCCGCAAAATGGAAACCCCTGCAACGAATGTGAGGTTTGCCGCGGACTTTTGGACGAATCCATTTTAGATGTTACAGAGCTGGACGGTGCATCAAAAAATAAAGTGGAAAACATTCGCGAAATTATTGACGATGTGATGTTTTTGCCCTCGGCGGCAAGGAAAAAGGTTTATATCATCGACGAGGTGCATATGGTAACCCAACAGGCGTTTAATGCGCTAC
>JAZNIA010000133.1:0-3362 GCA_045577195.1 Congzhengia sp. | reverse complement strand
AAGGCTTTTGAGATTACTCAAAAGCCTTGTTTGGCGGAGATGCAGAGATTTGAACTCTGGCGCCGGTTTGAGCCGACCTACTGCATTTCGAGTGCAGACCCTTCAACCACTTGGGTACATCTCCAGATATGTTTGAACTCCGATTTGACGGAGAAAAAACTGAGCAAATTATAAAATTTGGTTAGAAAAATGTTAGAAATGGCTAGAAAAACCGCTAGATAAGGGTGTAAAAACAAGGTTTGAACCTCGCTTAAACCCGCGTGGTTAAGCCATTTGTAGGGGTACAGTTACTGTGTAACCGAGGGGATTTCGAGTCAGCTCCGTTATGCTCGCATTGATACGAATCCAATCAATTTTATGCCTTTTCTTATTCGTATATAATGTATTTATTATATACTATTTAGAAATAAAAATCAACTATTTTTTTGTCTTTGTTGAAATTTTTTATTTAACATACAAAAATAGTCCGTCTCCTAGCAGAATCACCGGTTTGTGAGAAATGGATTTTATATAATTTTGCTTTTTTAAGATAATCCTTTCTTAAAAAATGAATTCCCAGTAAAATATTATTAAATTTCAAATCATGATTCAATGAGTTTTTTCTGGATTTTGTTGTTTATATGGTGAAAAAGAAAGTATTTTGCTTTACTTTTTGGGAAAAATGTGATATAATTTTTAAAAATGTTTAAAGTGTTATACGGCATTTTACAAAGTGAGCATAAATCTACAACTAGACGAAAGTAATATATAAAAAAACGAAAGGAGTGCACCGTGTGTTACGGTGTAGATATTTATGAGAGAGACAAAAAAAAATCGTGAGCGTCAAAGTACATATTCTATGCTCTATTCGTATGCGAAAAAGGATCTGAAGGCTGGTTTACTTACTGGATTGATTGCGTTGGTTCTGGCGTTGTTTGCAATGCAACTGAACGGATTTTTCAGGGTTGTTCTATCTCTTATTTCTTTAGTGATTGCCGGCGGAGAAACACTTTCTCACATGTTGAAAAAAAAGAAAAAGAGTCGGCCTGACGACAGTTTGCTGATTTTACTTGCGATCGTAATTTCTTTCTTCTTAGAACCTTTAGGTGAGGGTCGTTATGCATTAGCTGCTTTGGCAATGTCAGTTTATAAATTGTCCAATATTGGATTGACATATTTAACAGGCAAGCTTGGAAAAACCATGAAGGATGCTGCAGAGGTTTTGCCTTTATATGCCAATTTAGTAGATTCGGACGCAACGATTCGTAAGGTTCAGGCATCATCTTTAACCCGTGGCATGAAAATTATAATTAAAACCGGAGAAACTGTTCCAGCGGATTCTGTTATTGTTGATGGATTTTCTACGTTTGATACTTCAAACATTTCTATTTCAGAACATTTCGTTTCGCTTTCGGCGGGAGACAGAATTTTGGCAGGCTATATAAATGATGGTCCTTCTGTGACTTGTGAAGTTGAGTGCGATGGTGACACTTCTGTTGCATCTGACATGAGACTTATTGCGTCCATGGCAGAGCGCAGCGGAACAAAAATAGAAAAACGATTTTCCTCGATTGCAAAATGGTATCCACCTGCTGTCCTTTTCCTGGCAGTTTTAGTGATTTTAATCGGCGGATTTACTACGGGTGCGTGGTCAGAATCCATGCTGAGAGCCAGCCGTCTTCTAATTGCAGCGGCAACTGGTTCTTACGTGATTGCCGCGCCACTTGTTACGGCTTCTACGGTATGGAACCTGAAAAGAAAAGGCCTGGCACTTTCATCAGGTGATATGATTGATGACCTTGCAGACGTTAACTGTGTTGCATTTGATAAGAAGGGTGTATTAACCGAGGGAATTTACAAAATAACCAATGTTGCCACGACTGAAGGCGTTTCAGAAGACGACTTTTTAATGATTCTTGCAAACTGTATTGGGGAAAGACAACATCCGATTTCTAAATTGCTGACGCCCTATAAAAATCATCATATCCCTGTGGAGGATGTCTTGGAATTTCCTGGCAAGGGAATGGAATGCACCATTATGGGGAAAGCGTTTTTATGCGGTAGTGAAACATTTATCACAGAGTGTGGTGGTAATGTTGGTAATCTTAAGGGTTATAATTTGTATATAACCATTGATGGGGAAGTGATGGGTGCGCTTTCCATAGAGGATAGTTTAAAAGACGATACAAAAGAACAAATTGATGCTTTAAGGGAAGTTGGCATAGAGCGCATCATAATGCTTACGCCTGAACGCAAAGAAGTGGCAGAGGCTGCCTTTGTAAGTTGTGGTGCGGACGAGTTCTTCGCCGACCTTTCTTCGTACGAAAGAGCGGAAGTGGTTGCGAAGCTGAAAAAAACTGAGGATACAACGGTATGCTTTATAGGCGATGCGACGAATGATAGTCATGCAATGGATGAAGCAGACGTTGGAGTTTCCATTGTTAATTTAAACGAGGGCAGAATCAAACATTCTAAAACTTCTTTGCTTGGTGGATTTAAAACACTTGCAGAAGCAATAGAAATTGCACGTCTTGCCTGCGGTAAAATTGAATTGCATTTTTACTGTGCAACGGCAGTTAAAATTATTTTGGTGCTTTTGGCGTTATTTGGCGCGATAAATGTTGCATCAGCAATCTTGATTGATGCACTTCTTTCGGCGGCAGCACTTCTTTCGGCAGAAGATTTAATGAAAAAATAATTTGAATGAAAACGCCCTAAGGCACAGTGCTTTAGAGCGTTTTTGATTGGCTAGACGGAGAACATATGAAACGAATCAAACGATTTTTACAAAACGAAACAATTCTTGTGATTTCTTTTTTTCTGGCACTGATTTCAGCTTTTTTTGTAACTCCCGGAATGACATACATAACCGCGATAGATTTTCGCACACTTGCACTTTTATTTTGTCTTATGGTGGTTATGGAGGGATTGCGACATCTTTGTGTGTTTGATATGCTTGCAGAAAAAATGCTGCAGTCAATTAAATCAATGCGTGGATTGGCAATGCTTTTGTGCCTTTTATGCTTTTTCTCATCTATGCTGATTACAAACGATGTGGCACTCATTACGTTTGTGCCATTTACCTTATTGACGTTACGACTTTCTAATATGTCGAAACATATGGTTTGGCTTGTTACGCTGGAAACGGTTGCCGCAAATCTTGGCAGTATGTTGACGCCGGTAGGAAATCCCCAGAATTTGTATCTTTTTTCAGCATTTTATATGAAAATGGATACGTTTATTTCTACTGTTTTTCCTTATGTTTTTTTATCCTTGATTCTGATGACAGGTGCGGTTTTTATTTTTAAAAAAGAGCCTGTCTCAGTGAAAAAAACAGATCAGAAAATTACACTGAATAAGATCGGGATTACACTCTACTGCGT
>JAZNIA010000132.1:0-8208 GCA_045577195.1 Congzhengia sp. | reverse complement strand
GTGTACATTTCTTTTTGAACTACATCAGTGGTATCCCCCACGCCACGCTCGAAAAGCTCTGTACTTTCAAACATCGGCGTACGGATTTCCTTATAGCCAAACTCATTGCAGATTTGTTTAATTTTATTTTCTATCATATGCCATCTATAGCTTTCAGATGGCAAAATATCATGCGTGCCGCGTGGGGCAATAATCATGAATTTCACGACCTTTCAACGAAAAACATAATAAAATAAGGTATCTAATTTATTTTACCACATTTTTTCATAAAATGCAAACATTTTATTGGTCCGCTATTTCATTTATATTTAATTCAAGCAGCTTTGATACACCCTTTTCTTGCATTGTAACACCGTATATCACATCTGCGGCTTCCATTGTGCCTCTTCTGTGCGTTACAACGATGAACTGCGTATCGTTACTGTAGTGTTTGATATAGTCCGCAAAACGGTATACATTCACATCGTCCAGCGCCGCTTCAATTTCATCTAAGAAGCAAAATGGCGTGGGGCGTGTTTTTAAAATTGCGAATAACAGCGCAATTGCAGAAAGTGCTCGTTCACCGCCGGAAAGAAGTGATAAACTCTGCAGTTTTTTGCCCGGAGGCTGTACGTCAATGCTGATACCACTCTCTAAGATGTTGTCGGGGTCATCGAGCGTTAAAGAAGCCGTACCGCCGCCAAACAGTTCCGTGAACGTGGATTTGAAGTATTTGGCAATTTCTAAGAACTTCACTTCAAATTCGGACCGCATTACTTTTGTCATGTCGTTAATGATGCCCACTAGGTCCTTCTGTGCGTTGCACAGATCGTCCCGCTGACCGCTCAAAAATTCATAACGCTCTGAAACGGTTTTATATTCTTCGATTGCGTCAACGTTAACATTACCGAGTGCGCTGATTTTTCGTTTTAAGGAAGATATTTCCTTGGACACTTCCTGACGGGAGCCTAACTCTTTTTTGTATGGCAATGCGTCCGAATATGTAAGCTCATATTCATCCCAGAGATTGTTGATGGTATTTTCCAGCTCTGTTTCCGCTTTCACCTTCTTTGAGGACAATCTTCCATGCTCGTCAGTTAACATGTAGACGTCCTCGCGGAGCGCTTTGATTTCTTCTAAAACAGACCGGTCTTTTTCGTCCAGTTGTTTCTTCTCGGTGTTTAACGCGTCAGCTAAAATATCCAGTTCCTTAAGTTCTTTTGCTCCCGCTTCCGTCTGGAGCGTTTTTTGCTTAATTTCCTCGGCAAGACTTTCGTTTTTCGCCAAAATATCATTGATTTCGCTTGTATGCAGTGCTTCATTGGCGTTTGCCGCGGAAACAGATTCATTGATACGCGAAATTAGGTCTTGTAACACCTCAATATCTTTTGTGATACCGGAACGCTCCACATTTTTTTCAATGATTTTTTCTGAAAGCTCCTGTTTTTTTGCGATTGCAATCTCAAGTCCACTTTCCTTTTGCGCAATTTCCTCATGCTTTTCGGAAATAAATGCTTCCTGCTCTAAAATCTGTTGCTCTAATTCTTTTTGCGCCAAAACCGTTTCTTCTATTTTACTGTCTAACCCTGCCAACTCTTCTTCGACGCGACGTTTTGCCGTTTCGATCTGGTTCATCAGCAGTTCGTTATGCGCACGGTCGCGCTCTAAAATCAAAATGCCACCGTTGTTGTCTGCAATCACATCTGTGAGCTTATGAAGTTTAGCCTCCTGCTCGCAAATCGTTGTTTTGAGTTCCTGCATATACTTGGTCTGCTTTTGGATGGCACGTTCCGTCTCCGGAATTTCCTTTTCCAGTTGTTTGATTTCATTTTCGCGCCCCATCAAAGATGCCTGTTTATATACGCTACCGCCAGAAAGCGAGCCACCGGCATGAAACAGTTCCCCACCTAGTGTAACAAGGCGAAGGGTATTTTTGTATTTTTTTGAAATCGCAATGGCATGGTCAATGGTATCGATCACAGCCGTTTTTGCCAGCAGGAATTTTACAACAGGCTCAAACCGGCTGTCACAGCTGACCAATTCACTTGCCATGCCGATATAGCCGTCTTCCCCTTGCAGCTTAACTTCAGCTTTCGTGTATTTTAGCGAGGATAAGGGCAAAAATGTTGCTCTGCCGGCAGAACGTGATTTTAAGCACGCAATCGCCTGCTTTGCATCCTGTTCCGTTCCAACCACAATATTTTGCACTGCACCGCCCAAAGCAATTTCAATCGCAGTATTGTACTCCGTTTTTGTTTTAATCAGCTTTGAAACAGGACCGTAAATCTTACATTTCGAAAGGCTTCCACTCTCGTGTTCCTTTAAAACGGTCTTAACCGATTTCGCATAGCCTTCCATGCTCTGTTCCATGGTTTCTAAAAGACGTTTTTTGGACTGTTTCTCGTTTAAGGAAATCGAAAGTGTGCTGAGCATTTGCTGCGCGTTTGTCTGCTCCTGCTCGAGTTGTGCGCGCATCTTTTCTACTTCATTTTTTTCTTGTTCCGTCGATTTTCCAAAGTCACGCTTTCTTGCAATTTCTACATCAATTTCTTCAATCTTTGCTAAAAGTGCATCTTTTTCACCGATTCGGCTGCCTGCCTCTTCCTCGATGCTTTCCTTTCTTGCAAGGTAGCTCTCACGCGTGATTTTCTGATTGGAAACAGCAATTTTTAGTTCGCTTAATGTCTCAATCGCCTTTGCAACCAATTCATTTAAAGCATCAATTTCGCCGCTTTGTTCCCCTTCACCGCAGGAGAGTTCTTCGCTTTTTTCAGAAAGCAAACGAATTGTCTCGTCAATCTCCGCCAAAACGGATTCTTTTTCCGTAATTTCTGTCTTAATTTCTGCAATTTCCCCAAAATACTGTTCCTTTTTTGCGGTAATTTCCGCAATTTCATTTTGGATTCGCTCGGTTAAGGCATTGTTGCCTGCAACTGTATTTCGCAAAATGTCAATTTCGCCTTTTTTAATAGAAATACTCTCTGTCAGTTCGCGAATTTTGTTTGCCGTTTCCTGTGATGCCTCTTCACGGCTTCTTGCTGCCTGATAGTATTCTGCTTGTGCACGCTCGGCGTCATCCGCAGCAGTTTTTGCCTCCTCCAACTGTTTAGTAACAATCGAAAGCTTTTCATCTAACCCGCCAATGACTTCATTTGCACCTTCTATCACACAAATAGCATCATTGACCTCATAGGTTTTTAAAGACTCTTTATAGGTAAGGTACTGCTTTGCTTTTTCCGACTGGGTTTTTAATGGACCTACCCTCTCTTCCAATTCGGTAATAATATCATAGACACGGTCTAGATTTTCGTTGGTGCGAACGAGCTTTCGCTCTGCGTCTTCTTTTCTGTAGCGATACTTAGAGATACCGGCTGCCTCTTCAAAAACCTGTCGTCTGTCGTCAGATTTGCTGGAAAGAATTTCTTCTATTTTCCCTTGACCAACCATGGAATATCCGTCCCGTCCGAGACCGGTGTCCATAAACACCTCGTGAATATCCCGCAAACGGCATACGGACTTGTTAATCATATATTGACTTTCACCGGACACAAACACCTTTCGTGTCACTTCAATCTCATCAAAATCAATATTGAATTTACGATCCTTGTTATCTAAAATCAGCGTTACCTCCGCAAAACCCATCGGGTTTCTTTTTTGGGTGCCACTGAAGATAACGTCCTCCATTTTTGCACCGCGCAGCATTTTTGCGCTCTGTTCGCCCAGAACCCAGCGCACTGCATCGGAAATGTTACTCTTTCCGCTTCCATTAGGGCCGACAATCGCCGTAATCCCACCGGAAAAATTTAATGAAATTTTGTCTGCAAAGGATTTAAAACCATTTATTTTGATACCTTTTAGCCGCATGTTATGCCGCCTTTCTATCGTATAATTTGAAATGTACCGGGAGAAATGCTAAGGTCCTGCACAAAACGGACAGATATGCCTGCATCCCGAAATCGCGCCAGATTATGTTTCTGATTGCCAACAAACGCAGAAACAGAGTTTGGATGAACGCGGATTTCGCAATCGGACTTTACGACCGTTTTGAGCTGTCTGTAGTAAATTTCACTTTGAACCAACTCGCCAAATGCAGGGTGATACGGTCCGGCTATTACGTCGCAGTCGGGCTTGATGAAATCTGACGCCATCAGTCCCATCCGAATCACGCAAATATTCGTCTCGTCAAACCGTGTTTTTAGATCTGCACACAAGGAAACTGCCTGCTGCAGAGTTTGTGGCTTATACAACCCTTTTTGATACAATGTTTCCAGGTGTGTTCCCTTTAGCACCAATGTGGGGTAAATGCGCACACAGTCAGGGGAAAGGTCTATGATTTTTTCTGCACTGACTTTCGCATTTTCGTCTGTGTCACCAAAAAGTCCTGTCATCATCTGAAGTCCCAGTTTGATGCCCGCTCTTGAAATGATGTTTGATGCGCGCACAGTATCTTCTAGAGTATGTCCGCGGAGGTTTTTTTCAAGCACTTCGTTGTCCATAGACTGCGCACCAAGCTCAATCGTCGTGACACCGTATGATAACAGCATGTCTATAATCTGTTCATTGATATAATCCGGTCTTGTGGACAGACGAATCGCTTCAACGCAACCATCCGACAAATATTTATTTGCAACTTCCAAAAATGCTTTTTGTGTATTTTGTTCAATTCCCGTAAAACTTCCGCCGAAAAACCCGATTTCAACCTTTGCGCCACCGGGAAGTGTTTGCAATGATTTTGCAATGATGTCATCCGCTTGTTGCGGCGTAACAGCCTCTTTATGCCCTGTGATAGACTTTTGGTTACAAAAAGCACAGTCATTCGGGCAACCCAGATGCGAAACAAAAATCGGAATTGTTTTTTGTTTCATTCTCATTTTCTCTTCGCTTTCAGGTGAATCAGCGCATTTTGCGCTGCTTGCTGTTCTGCTTTTTTCTTGCTGCTACCCTCGCCGCTTCCCATTTTTTTATCATTTAGAAATACATCAACCACAAAGGATTTGTTATGGTCGGGTCCGTTTTCACTGACAACTTCGTAGCGGATTGATACGTCTCCATTTTCCTGCGCAACTTCCTGAAACTCCGTTTTATAATCTTTGAACATCTTACCGCGGGAAGCTGCCATAATGGTTTCATAAAGCTGACCTAATACCCATTCGCGAACCGTTTCAATACCGCTATCTAAATAAATTGCAGCAATCAGCGCCTCAAAGGCGTCTGCCAAAATAGACATTCTGGTTCTGCCGCCCATATTTTCCTCACCGCGACCTAAAATCAGGTAGTTTCCAAGGTCAATATTGACCGCACACTCCCACAAAGAACGCTCACAAACAACTGCAGCACGCATTTTGGTGAGTTTTCCTTCCGGAAGTTTCGGAAAATTTTCAAAAATATACCGGCTGACAACCAGTCCCAAAACAGAGTCTCCCAAAAATTCCATACGCTCGTTATACTGCACGTTTTTGCCCTTATTTTCGTTTGCATAAGAACTGTGCGTGAGCGCAAGCTTTAGGTATCGTTCGTCTGTAAACCGGTATCCGATAATCTCCTGAAATTCTTTGAATGCGTTCAATGAAATTCTTCCTTTCGCAAATAAATCTGTCTCAAAACGAAAATAAACGCATAAATTCGCTTCTTACCGACTTGTAGGAAACAGATTTATACGTTTTTTGACGTATGATAATCCGGGAGGGAGTTTAGCCCCTCCCGTATGTTTTACTGATTGTTTTTAATATAGTCAACAGCATCCTTGACGGTAACAATTTTTTCAGCTTCCGTATCGGGGATTTCCATATCAAAAGCTTCTTCCAGTGCCATGATAAGCTCTACAAGATCTAATGAGTCAGCACCTAAATCATCGACAAATGCCGTATCAAGCGACACTGCATTTTCGTCTATGCCAAGCTGCTCGGCAATAATTTCCCGAATCTTTTCAAATTCCATGCATTTTCACCTCCGTGTGTCAAATTGTTTTCCCTAACAATATTTATATATCAATCTATAGCTGTTTGTCAATAGGATTTTAAGAAAAAACAATCGTTTTTTTGTATCTTGCATAAAACTTATGTATCAATCGGGAAAATTTAATTGTTTTCCTCCGATTCTGCCGCCTTTGGTGAATACAGTTCCTTCAGCTCGTCATTTAAGTTGGTTGCGGCAAACACTGCAGCACTTTTGATTGCATTTGCAAAGGCTTTTGCATTGGAATTACCATGGGCTTTTATTACAATTCCATCAATACCTAAAAGGGGCACACCACCGACCTCCGAAGCATCCAGCATAGACTTTAGCTCTTTTAAGTGTGCCTTCATCACGATCGCTGAAATTTTAGTAGCAACCGTTTTCATGAAGCTTTTTTTAATCAGACCAAACAGCGCGGAAGCCGTTCCCTCAATGGATTTAATGATGACATTTCCGGTAAAGCCGTCACACACGATGACGTCGGCAAAGCCCGCTGTTAAATCGCGCGATTCAATGTTGCCGCAGAAATTGATGTTTTTATTTTCTTTCATCATATCATATGCTTTTTGAGAAAGCTCATTGCCTTTATGTTCTTCTGTTCCGATGTTTACCAGATAAACCTTAGGATTTTCAATTCCTAATATTTTTTCAGCGTATAAAGAACCCATCTGCGCAAACTGCGCCAGATACTCAGGTTTACAGTCAGCATTTGCGCCCACGTCCATAATGACGCTCTTTGTTTTGTTGACTGTTGGCATAAACGCCGAAAGCGCAGGTCTTTTAATCCCTTTGATTCTTCCTACATAGCGGAACGCGCCGGCAAGATATGCACCCGTGTTTCCCGCACTGACAACCGCGTCTACCTCTCCTTGCTTGCAAAGGGTAAGTGCAACCACCATGGAAGAATCCTTCTTGTGACGGATTGCCTCGACAGGAGAATCGTTTCCCTCAATCACTTCCGATGCATGATGTACCAAAATATTGTTTCCAGTATAACCGAACGTTTTTAATTTTTCAGAAATAACAGTTTCGTCCCCGACGAGAACAATTTCACAATTTAATGATTCAACTGCCTGCATAGCACCCTTGATTATTTCATCCGGTGCATGGTCACCTCCGAACGCATCAACTGCAATACGCATATTTTTCACTCCCAAATTTAAACATTTACCATAACATTATACACCATTTTGCCCAAAATAGCAAGTCTTTTATTGTCGAAAATAGTGGTATATGTTCTCTGCCACACGCCTATTGATGCCTGCTTTTTGTAGTGTCTCCACGTTCGCCTCCTGCACTGCTTTTACGCTTTTAAAGTGTTTGATCAGATTTTGTGCAGTCTTTTCGCCAACACCTTCAATTTTTTCAAGGGTTGAGCCTTTCATGCTTTTCCCGCGAAGTTTGCGATGGTATTCGATGCCAAAACGATGAACCTCCTCCTGAATGGCAGAAACCAACCGAAACTCCTCAGAATGCGCCTTCAGTCCTACCCTGCTTCCGTCAGATTTTAAAAGCATCGATGTGCGATGGCGGTCGTCCTTCACCATGGCAAAAAGCGGAATATTTGTATCCGTCAGTTCCAAAAGCTTAAAAATCACGGAAAGGTGTCCTGTTCCACCGTCTAAGAAAATGCAGTCCGGCAGGGGCAAAAACTTGGCATCCTCTTTTTTCAGCTCACCCGTTTCAATGCGCGCCTCTTCCTCTCTTGCATGACGGATTCTTCTTAAAATCATCTCTGCCATGCTATGATAATCGTCTCCTCCTTTGGCGGTTTCAATTTTAAAACGACGGTAAAATCGTTTTGCCGGTTCACCGTTTATAAATACAACCATTGAGCCAACGTTATCTTCACCGGATGTATTAGATATATCATAGGATTCAATGCGATACGGAGGGGACGAAAGTCCCAATTCTTCTTTTAAATCGAGGATAATACGTTTTACGCTTTTTTTGCCCTCGGCATTCTTCAGCATAAAGTTTAGCGCCGCTTGCTTGGCGTTTTTGTTTGCCATATCCGTCAGTGCTTTTTTCTCTCCCCGCTGCGGTATGTGTAGTTTCACCGCTCTTCCCGAAAGCTCACAAAGCCATTGTTCGAGTAGTTCGCGTTCCTCAGGCTCATGCTGCACGTACACATTTTGCGGAATAAAATCAGCATCGCGGTAGAATTGTTTTAAAAATTCAGCTGAAATCTGGTGCTCCTGCAAATCACTCGTTCCGGACAGAACTGCGTCTAAGTCGGAGGCCAAGCGGGAAGACAACAGCAAGCAGCAACTC
>JAZNIA010000131.1:0-5860 GCA_045577195.1 Congzhengia sp. | reverse complement strand
ATATATTATAACAGATAAAATATATCTTGTCTATAGATAAATGCAATTTATTTTCAAATTTCGTGTGATTTGAAAATAAATCGGCAAAATATGCATAAAACGAAAAGAAGAACTGCTTTCTTTGGCAGTTCTTCTTTTGTAATGGTCATTTTTACTTAACGCATGATAACGCAGACAAATTTCGCAGGTTTTCCGTCTAAAGCTTTCATTCCGTGCGGATAGGTGGAATCAAAGTATAAACTATCACCCGGCTCTAAAATGATTCTGTTTTTATCAATCATAATTTCCAGTCTACCCTCTAAAAGATAGTTAAATTCTTGTCCGCTGTGCGTGGTCTCTGCCATCGGCTGATCTATCGGCGAAACGGGAACCGTAACAAGCAATGCCTCTGAGTGTGCATGTGTAAAATTGTAAGAGAGACTTTGGTATTCGTATTCCTTTCTTCTGGAAATTGCCAAACCTTTTCCTGCCTTAATGTGGCTATAAACTTTCAGTTTTGGCGCAGAGCCAGACAAAAGCTCCGTAAGTTCCAATCCAAAATGACCCGCAACATCATAGAGAACACTAATTGGAATATCCTCTTCCGCATTTTCATATTTTTTATACGTTTCAATCGGCACACCGATGGTCTTAGCTAAAGTTTCCGCCGTCATATCCTCTGCTTCACGTAAGCCAACCAAACGCTGTGCAATCTGTTTTACCTGTTCTGTCATCTCAACTCAGCCTTTCTGATACATTTTCTACATTTATTATATCAAAAAAATCGCCGTATGGGAAGTACTTTTTAAAATTTTGCGGTAAAAAATGTGAATTTGGTGTAAAAATTGACTTTTTTCTATTTACAGAACTCCATTTTTGCTTTATAATAAAATTAGGAATAAAAAGGAGTGGAATAGATTGTTTAGACAGATTCTTGCGACCGGTTTCGGTCTTAATAGCATTATTCTTCTGTTGATTCGTTTGGTTGCCGTTTTGCTCGCAATCTGCGTACACGAAATGGCGCATGGATTTGCAGCTTATAAACTAGGAGACCCCACTGCAAAATATGATGGAAGACTATCTTTAAATCCCTTAAAGCACATTGATCCAATCGGTGCTTTGTGCATGTTTTTCTTTGGATTCGGCTGGGCAAAACCTGTTTCTATCAATCCGAATTACTTTAAAAAGTTAAAGCGGGACACCGCAATTACTGCCTTGGCAGGACCTATATCGAATTTTTTAATGGCTTACATTGCAGTGATTCTATTTTTATACGTTTGTCCGCTTGTAGGAAATCTCTACCTGAGGCAGTTTATTTACACTTTAATTTTCATTAACATTGGTCTTGGTGTGTTCAACCTGATTCCAATTCCGCCACTGGATGGTTCAAAGGTATTTTTATCTCTGCTTCCACGCAGGATTTATTTTGAAATTATGCGTTATGAACAGTTTGGGTTTTTGATTTTAATTGCGGCTTTGTGGCTTGATGTCCTAGACCCTATTTTAAGTTTTTTTAACCAGACAATTTTTAGCATTCTCCTATTCCTTGCCGGAGGTGGCTTTTAATGGAAGAACTGATAGTTCAGGATCGCCACGCGGTGAAACTTACGGTTTTTGAAGGACCTTTAGAGCTTCTCCTGCACCTTTTAAAGAAAAATAAAGTTAGTATTTACGAAATCCCCATTGTCTCCATTACAGAGCAATATTTTTCTTATATGGAGGCATTAAAAGAGTATGACATCGAGTATTCCAGCGAATTTATTGTAATGGCGGCAGAGCTTTTATATATCAAGTCCAAAATGCTTCTCCCCAAACGCGAAGAAGTGGAAGAAGATGACCCGCGGGCAGATTTAGCAAAACGCCTCGCGGAATACCAGAAAATGAAAATTGTGTCGGAAATTTTAAAGGACAAGGAATTCTCTGATTATTACAGTTTTTATAAAGAACCCGAACCACTTCCCACGCTTCCGGCGGATTACTCCGACCAAAGTTTTGAGGTGGACAAGCTTTGGGACGCCTTTTTGGCTGTTTTAGACAAAAAGGCGCGGAAAGAGCCGCCCCCGAAAAGTGCATTTGGTGGAATTGTTGGGAGAGAGCCGGTTTCCGTTAAATCCCGTGCTGATTTTATCAAAGGTCGTTTAAAAAGCAAAAAAAGAGTGACATTTTCCTCGCTCTTTGAAGATATTGATTCACGTCCCTCCATTATTGCAACATTTCTGGCATTATTGGAAATGATAAAACTGGAAATTATTCAAGTCGGCGAGGCAGACGATGATCTCTATATTGAAAAGCTCAAGGAGGGCGACATTGTCGATGAATATTAGTTCCGTTTTAGAAAGTCTGCTGTTTGTGTCCGGTGACGGAATTACAAAAGCACAGCTTGCTGAAATTTTAGAAATTTCAGCAAAGGAAGTACAGAAACAAATCGATGATCTCCGTGCCTTTTATAAAGAAAACGGTCGCGGTATCACCGTTTCTGAGTACGACGAATATGTACAACTTAAAACCATAGAAGAAAATTTTGAGTTTGTCACAAAGCTTGCAGAGTCTAAGAAAAAGCAACCTTTGTCTCATGCAGCGCTTGAAACCCTGTCCATCGTCGCATACCATCAGCCTGTTACCCGCGCAAGCATCGAGTTCATTCGCGGCGTAAATTGTGATGGTCCGATGGGTAAACTGATCGAGCGCGGTTTGATAGAAGAAAGCGGCAGACTCGACGCCCCCGGCCGACCGATTCTTTACGTTACCACCAAAGAATTTTTAAGAAGCTTCGGTCTCTCCTCTTTAACAGATTTACCTGACACAGATGCACTCAACAGTGCCGTTTTCCCCGAAGATGATTCTGTGATGCAGACAGAAATCGAAATAACCGAAGAATCTGCCTCTGCTTTATAATTGGCAGATGTACACAACGAAAGCAAAATGAAAAGCAGGTGATGAAAATTTGTTTGCTATTTTGATGACAGTAGGCTTACTCGCTTTTGCCACTGCACTGTTGTTTGTTCCGTTGCAATTCGGCATCCACCGGATTCAAACGGCAAATCAAAACAAATTTTATATATATGCCAGTCTTTTCGGTATTTTAATCCGCATTCCGATTCATACTAAAAAGGATCGCACGAAAACAAAAGCAAAATCGAAGAAAAAGACCAAAGAGCAAAATAAACCGGCACTAACCTTTCATACGTTTCATCGAAATGTAGAAAAGTTGCACGAGCTTTATAAAGTATCAAAACACGAGCTTACCGAGATGCTTGCTTACGTTCGCCGACACCTTTCCTGCAAAGAGCTGGATTTTCAAATCGCATTCGGGCTTGACAACGCTGCAAAAACAGGAATTACCACCGGCGCAGTCTGGACCTCCGGAACGCTGCTTTTAAAAATCATAGATTCTTTAATCGGAATTCAGAAAATGAATATGAACGTATATCCCGATTTTCAAAACAAGCGATTTGAAATTTCTTTTAAAACAATCTTGATTATGCGACCGATTCATTTTATAATTATATATAGAAAAATTTCTAAAACAACAAAGTATATCAAAAATCAATTATCAAAATTAAAATAAGGCGGTGCAAATTATGACAGAACATCCTATTAACGGTTTAATGGAAACAGCAATGCAAAGTATCAAAGACATGGTAGACGTGAACACAATCGTGGGCGAACCTGTTGAGTCCAAGGACGGTACCATCATCATTCCTATTTCTAAGGTATCCTTTGGCTTCGGCGCAGGTGGTTCCGATTTTGGAAACAGCGCAATCCAGAACACTGCATCAAACTTCGGCGGTGGTTCCGGCGGCGGTGCCTCCATTGAACCTGTCGCATTTATGGTTGTGGGAAAAGAGCAGATTAAGCTGATGCCGATCGAGAAAAACACTTCTCCGGTTGAGGACATCATTGACAGCGTTCCCACCTTGGTAGAAAAAGTAATCAAGGCTGTAAAAAAGAAAAAAGACAAGTGCGATAAAGACGTAAAAGACGCAGATAAAGCAGCCTCGGTTGAAACCGTATAACAAAAAAAAATAAAGAAACGGGTGCAGTTTTATAAAAACTGCACCCGTTTTTATATTTCTATCTAAAACCCTCTGCAAAAGAAATTGGCACTCCAAACATCACGCCCGTATTTGGCATGTCAAGTGAACCGATCACTTCATATACGGTCTCTTTTATCTTTATGATACATTCATCGGTAGCTGCCATCAAAACAAGCTTTCCGGACGGAGCATTTGCATCAAGCAGTTCGCTGATTAAATCATAAAACGGAATATCTTCTTTCCTTTGTGAGCGCACCAGTATCTCACCCATACCCTGGCAATCTAAAACCGTAGCACCGCCAATACCCTTGGCGGAAAATGCCAGCAACAGTTCTTCCAGTTTTTTTGCATCACGCATAATTAAAATCAACAACTGCATGAAAGCCCCTCCAACGCTGTTAAATATTTTCGCAGGTTACATAAAACTCGCCTTCTTTTGCGTCCACAATCAGCTTGCAATGCTTTGCTGCCTCGCCACGGATTACCAAGGATGCAATTGGATTCTGAATATACTTTTCAATTGTTCTTCTGAGCGGTCTTGCGCCAAACTTAGGCTCATATCCTTTTTCCAGCACAAGTGCCTTTGCAGCTTTTGTGACATCTAAAATCATGTTCTTTTTAAACAGTTCGCTCGACAAGTCAAAAATCATCAGTTCCACAATGCGCTCAAGCGTATCTTTGCCTAGTGCACGGAACGTAATTACCTCATCAATTCGATTTAAAAATTCAGGGCGGAATAATTCTTTCAGTGCCACGTTTGTTTTTGCCGAGAAAGAATCGTCATCAGTTTTATTAAATCCGTATGATGAGATTTTGGACTCTGAGCCTGCATTAGAGGTCATGATAATGACTGTGTTTTCAAAATTAACAATTCTGCCGTGACTGTCTGCAACTCTGCCGTCATCTAAAATCTGCAGCAGAATATTAAACACATCTGTATGCGCCTTTTCAATTTCATCCAGCAGGATAATGGAATAGGGCTTTCTACGCACCTTTTCCGTTAGCTGTCCTGCATCATCATAACCTACATATCCCGGAGGTGCTCCAATGAGTTTGGACACAGTATGCTTCTCCATGTATTCAGACATATCAATCCGAATCATTGCGTCCTCACTATCAAACATCACGCGTGCCAGCGTTTTTGCAAGTTCTGTTTTTCCGACACCGGTAGGACCTGCAAAAATAAAACTTACGGGGCGTCTTGCTTTCGTCAAGCGTGCACGGTTTCTGCGGATTGCTTCACTCACCGCGCTAATTGCATGATCCTGGCCTACCACATATTTTTTTATTCTGTTTTCCAAATCCAAAAGCTTTTCACTTTCTGCTTCCGTCAAACTCTTTACAGGAATTTTGGTCCAGTCTTCAATGACCTCCGCTACGTTTTCCACAGACAAAGGTGTATCAATCCCTGAGCTGTTTAACGCATCTATTTTTTCTACCAAAGCGCACTCCTCGGCTTTTAATTCTGCGGCTTTTTGATAATCCTCTGTCGAATCGCTGGAAACGGCAGAATCCTTTTCGGCCTGAATCCTTTTTAAGTCATCTGTTAGTTTTTTTAGCTCTATCAATTTTCCGTTAGAAAGATTTGCTTTTGAGCCCGCCTCATCAATTACATCAATCGCCTTATCCGGCAAAAAACGGTCTGTAATATAACGTTCGGAAAGATAGACTGCCTGCGTGATAACTTCGTCCGAAATTGTCACTCTATGAAATGCTTCAAAATAGTCCTTGATTCCTTTTAAAATCTCAATCGTTTCCTCCACCGTAGGCTCATCCACAACAACAGGCTGGAATCTGCGCTCTAATGCGGAGTCTTTTTCAATATGCTTTCTGTATTCGTCGAG
>JAZNIA010000130.1:0-25825 GCA_045577195.1 Congzhengia sp. | reverse complement strand
TCCTAAGACCGCTTGGCCTCCGACTTATCGGTCACTTTGCCTGAGCAATTAGCCTCTCGATGATTGCAGCCTGTGAAACTTGCTTTGAGGCGGCAAGCTTGCGGAGCTTGTCGCTGGCGGCGGTGCCAAGCCGGAAGTTGTGCACGCGGCGCTGCTCGCCCGTGCGGCGGTTAAATCGGATTTGCGTTGATTCGGGGCGGGTGTCCACCGCCTCTTTTTTCTTTTCGTTCATGCCGCTATTATATGACGCCACCGCAATTTGTAAAGCTTTTTCTTTAATAAAACGAAAAAAAGACAGGCGCGCGGTGCACCTGTCTTTTCCCATTATTTGTCTGAGCTTGTGATATAGATTGTTGCTGTCATGTTGCCGTTGGGCGTAAACTTGTAAATCGCTCTGGCTTGTATTTCCTCTTGGGTGAGTGGTATGCGTGCCAACCGGAGGATGTTTTCAAGCTCTGCATTTATGATGTTTCGGCTTTCAATAGTCAGCGCGTATGTCTCGCCGTCATGCTTCTGTAAGTCGAGATAATCAATTTCATTTTCTTTGTTGCGAAAGTCAACTGTTTCTTGGATTTCCTTCACCTGCGCTTTTGAAGCTGCAATGTTGATGGTTTCCAATTCGTGTCTCATGATGTTTTGCCCTCCCCCATGTCAGATGATTTTTTACTTCTCTTCCTACTTCTATTATAGCATATTTTCCGCTATTTTCGGGGATTTTCCGCATGATTTCAGAATGAATTTGGACGCTCCGGGCGGTCATCTCGCTTGCCACCGCCCCCGATGAGCTGCACTGAAAAAGCGTTGACGCAATATCGCTTTTGCTCCTTCCCTGCCTTGTCCGTAAAAGTCTCCAGTACCAGCTTCCCATCAATCAGGACGTTTGAGCCCTTCTGCACATATTGCTGCACAAAGTGCGCTTGCTGTTTGAATGTCCGCACGTTGATGAACAGTGCCGGATCTTCCTTCTTCATGCCGTTCACGGCCAGATAAATATCGGTTGCGTTGCCGTTGACTGAGCTCCGGGGCTCCGCTGCAACGTTGCCCATCAGTACAATTTTGTTGTATGTAGCCATTGTGGTGTTTTGGGTTATTTTTCGGGGAATTGTTCGGGGTGGTGGAACGCATAGAGAAGCAGAGTCTCAGCGGTTCCTTTGAGTTTCGGGCTCTTGCTCCATGTTCGCACTGTCGCAAAGTTAAGATTGAGCCGCCGGGCAAACTGAGCCAGCCGGAAGTCACCAAAGCGCCCCATAAGGAACGCCACCCATTCGCTGGTGGTGTACTTTTTCCGGGTTCGCGTGGAAAGCTTGCGCGCGTCAAATGCGGGGTCATGCTCCGCTATTTTCAGTAGCATGCCGCCCACGTCTTTGGGGTTGCCTCCGGCAAGCCATCTTTTGGCGGTTGCCGGAGATATTGCAAGGCGGCGCGCCATTTCGGCAGGAGTCGCGCCCCATTTCTCTTGGATGATTTTAGCTGTGTTCATAATGCAAGGGGGAGATTCGGCTGGATTGCTTCGAGCCGTGTTCTGGCAATCTCAATATATTTTTCTGAGTATTCGATGCCTATATATTTTCTTCCATTCTTTTTTGCTGCAAGGCAGGTCGTGCCGCTGCCTGCAAAGGGGTCGATGATTGTTGCATCCGCCGGAAGTGTCTTGATGATGTATTCCATCACTGGCAGCGGCATTTGGCATGGGTGCCCGGTCTTGTCTTTGCTGACATTCTTCACCTGATTGCAGTAAAGCCAATCATAGCCGCGTGGCTTCTTCCCTTTTGCCATCAGTTCTTTGATGCGCTTGTCTGTTTTGTTCTTGTATTCACCCAGCCCGTTGAAGTCCGGCTTGACATTAAAATAAGCAATGTCCCGATGCTGTTTCCCGGTGTTGGAATTGTACACCCATGAAACTACTCGACATGGGAAGCTGCCCATTCGCCATGCAAGCTTATAGAGCGGCTCAGGGTAATGAATGATGACGGATGGGCAGAGTGAGAACATTTCCGCCAGCTCAGAATAATATTCATATTCAGGTTTTTTGTCTTTGTATTGGTCATAATGATATCCGATGTTGAAAGGCGGGTCAGTTACAATAATGGGGCTTTCTGCATTGCCCACGATTTTCTCTATTAGGTCAAAGCTATTGCCATGAATCATCATGCTGTTGTCTCTCCTTAATGCCTGCGCTTGCTATGTTTGGCTTTGATGTCTTTGTCCCAGCCGCCAAGCGTGGCGGCTACAGCTTGGCGGAGCACTTTATCTTTTACCGCCAGCCTGTAGGGCAGGTTGAAAAACATGAACGTGGCAACGGATGCAATGAAGCCCAGTTCATCCTTATGCGGAAAGTAGCCGCGCCGCACGCATGCGCTCTGGTAGGCTCCAACTGCTTCGCCAATGAATGCATGTAGCCGCGTGGGGTCTTGCAGGGCTTGCGTGCGGTTGTGAAGCTCCCGGCAAAGGCTCTTTAATTTTCCGGGGCTTACGTTGAGCCAATATGTTTTCGGTTTAATTAGTTTCATGTTGTGTTTGTGTTGAGTGTTTTTTGAAGTGTCTAGTATCACTTGGCTGTTGGGCAGGTGTCAACTTTTAGTTTACAACTGCCCGCCCGGTTAGATGATTACAGATTTTTTTCCGTTCCAAAGCTTATTTATAATATAATCCCAGCCGTAAATCTCGCCAATATACCTCTCTGCTACTGGGTTGCCAATGCAGGGGGTTCCGTCCATTATCCAGCCTTCGCCGGGTTTGTACAAAAAGCGCAGATTTATAAGCCAGCCCATTCCCCCCATGTCTACTGACACCCACATGAAAGCAATCTTGCCTTCTGTGCTGCATCTCTTGTTTCCGCCGTGGTCTAGTTTGTGGATTTCCATTGTGTTGTGTGCAATTTTGTGTTACAGCTTGAATTCGTAGTGGACTTCATTTGAACAGAAAAGCATATCCATCAGCTGCTGAAATGCCACACCCGCCTCTCTGTTAAAAACTGCCCACGGCTCATCGTCTGCTATGTAGTTGTAGCTCTCTCCGTGCCAGCTCCGGTCACGCTCTTCCCATTTCCCATAGCCGAACTTCAACATGTAGCTATCCCGGCTTGCTCCGGTGCTGGTGTTGGTGATTTTGAGCCAGAAAGATCCGTGTCCCGTTGGTCTGTTAATCCGTCCGCAGCGGTCTGAAACTTCGAGCTTGTATGTGGTTTTTTCCATTGCTTTCGGTCGGTTTTATGCTTCAAACTCCACTTCACCATAGGCGTTGGCTTCAACCTCTGTCAGAAGCTCATCCGTGCGGGTGCCGTTTTCTTTGAGTACCTGATACAGCCCGTGCTTCGCTTCACCCCAGCCATTCTGCCATATCCATTCCCCGTCCACGCGCTCCCACGATTCCTCCCGGGATTCGCCAGTCTCGATGTTGGTCAGGATTGTGTTGATGCTGTCATGCCCGTTCTGGGCTGCAAGTGCCAAAAGATATTTCTGCTTTTTCATGGTCGTGATTGTGGTTAGGGGTTAGATGATTTCAAAAACTACTGCGGCACCTTCTTTTATGGGCTCGCCTCGCCAAGTCTTGCTGTATACGATAGCATGTCCGGCAATTTTCGCCAGCCCGCTTTCAAGAATATGGCAAAGGTCTTCCTGAAAGAACGTGCTGTGATTGGCGATAACGAAGTAACGCTTGCCCTCTGCTTCTACTACTTGTCGGACAGCCTCTGCGCATTCGGCAACTTCTTTTTGCCAATTAAAAAACAGGTTGTTATTGAAAATGGCAATCTGGTCGGTGGGGATGTCGCTTGTGAGGATATAGCGGTCATAATCTGCAAGGCAGTGAGTTATGAAGTTTGTGATGTTGTTCATTGTCGTGATTTTCTATTGGTTTGAGGTTCTTCGCTTTCGGGGTTTTCTTCTTTCCCCCTTTCGCTGGAGCTATTTTAACATAATTTTACATTGTTGTAAAGCTTTTTTTTATACTTTTTTCTTATTTAGTGCATTTTTTGCACGAAAAAAGCCCCTGCGGCTCGGGTCGCAAGGGCTTTCCACAAAGGAATGTGAGAAACTCAATCAATTCTGCATTTTTCTGATGGGGTATGCTCTCATTATACCTTTCCGGGGGGCTTTTTGTCAATCCTCCCAGACGATAGCAGAAACTTCCTCCGCAGTTTCGGCGGCGTTGGCAGCATCGCGCAGCTCCCTGTATTTCTTGTGGAGCGCGTCACCGCGCAGGGCGGCGGCTGCCACGATGCCTTTGAGGTCGAGCGCGGTCAGGCTTGCGGATGTGTCGTCATGGGCTGTCCATTCGATGGACTCCACGCCGCCCAGCTCCAGAGCCGTTGCCGCTGCTGTGATTCGGTCGCGGGCTTTTGCGTCAAAGTCCCACACTTTGCCGCCGTACTCCACCGGGGCTTCTTCGCGCGTGGTGCGCTCGTTTTTCAGCTCCACGATTTTGGCAGCTTTCACTTCCTCCAGCGGCTTGGCGGGTGCCGTTCCGACAAGATAAAAGTTCATATCATAACCCACTTCAAGGTCGTATTGCTGCCACCCAGCTTTCTGAGCGTCAACCTGATTGATGACTTCAAAAGTCCCGTCTCCGTTCGGTTTTGCGTAAAATAAGCTCATTTGTGTCTCCTTTCTTAATATTTGGATTTTACAAAGTAGGCCATGTTGGTTGTAATGTACGTTACAACGTCTCCCTTTCTAAGAGGTACGCACGCCACATTTGGTCTTGTATAACCTGTATCGCCAATGGCGAGAGTTAATTTTCCGATTGCGATTGACGCGCGGTCATCGTTTTTGCAAATGAGATAAAACATCCCATTGTTTGGGGCGGTATAAGTCAAGGCTGTTGTGTCATTGCTTGAGATTGGTAGGGATATCGCGTTTGCATAATCCAGATAGCCTATTGTTGCATTTTGGGAAGTCAAAACAGTATTATTTGCTATCGTCAGCGCTCTCACGTTTCCCCCGGCTGTGGTGAGGATGTCATTCCCGTTCCAATGCAGTCTGCCATCTGCCCAGCCCTGCAAATCTATGAATTGGTCATTCGTTGAGTATGCGCGGAGAATGAAGCCACCTTTGTAAAACTCCTGCCCCATCGGGAACAGGAACAGCGCAGCGCCATCTTTATATCTGATTGCTGGTGCTCCATATTTCGTGTGGTGAAGTTCGCCGTTCAGGTCGCCGCCCAGTGATGTCAGCACGTTGGCGCTCCCCCACGTCAAAGTGCCATCCGGCTGCCCGCGAAGGTCGACAATTTGCCCGTTGGCGGCTGCGCGCAGCAGAAAGTCACCCTTGTAATAGTCGGCTGTGTAGTCCTGCCCATACAGGAATAAGCCGGAGCCATTTTCTGTGTTCGTGCCGCCGTGAAAAGTTAGGCAGCCTGATGTGTCAGTTCTTTTGAACTGTACGTTGGCTTCTGTGCAAACAAAAGCGCCACCATCCCATGTCATAGTGCCATCTGTTTTGCCCACCAAGGTTCTGACTGTGTTTCCGTTTTTGGCATACAGCACCCATGAGCCGGGATCGCCTTCTCTGTTTTTGCTCCGCAATGCAATGCCCGCGCCATCGCCCGCGTCAAAGTCATAGCCAATGTTGTAATTGTTTTTTGTGCCGCCGTTCGGATCCAAAACAATATAGCCCGTCATCGTGCCCCCGGTCAGGGGCAGATATTCAGAAAAGTCCCGGCGGGAAAGCGGCGCTGATGGGTTGTCAATAAGCTGCACCTCTGCGGAGCCTGTCACGATGTTGCAGAGCAAAGTCTGCATGAGCAAGGATCCTTCTTCCACTGTGTCGATGAGGTCAGCCGTGTCTCCGGCGTTTGCGTAGCCGTACAAAATCGGGTCGTCAGCCGTGCCCTGCAATCGTGCATAAATGCCAGCCTCCCGGAAGCGGAAAGCGGAGCCTGTTTTGTTCTGGAATGACGCGCGGAAAATGGACGTGCCCGGCTCCGATGCGGCGCGATATACCTTTGCTATTTCAACGTCCATCACCTTGTTTACAAGGTCGGTCAGGGTTTCCGGGTTTTCGGGGGCTGCGCCATCACCGATTGCCAGCGCGGTGAACTCTATCCCTTGCGCGGTCGCAAGGGCGGTCGCCATCATCTCCGTGCCCTTTTCGGTGAGCGTGTTGATGCTGAATGTTGCCATGTGTTGATTTCCTTTCTGTGAGTGTTAAGTGTATTGAATATCCCAGCCCTTGGCGGTCGCGCCGCTTGCATCCGCCGCCTTAGCTTCTGCGGTGTTGGGCAGGGTAAAGATTGGGGCGGTTTCGTAGCCTGTCCGATCCGGCAGACTATCGAGAAGGCTCTGGCAGTCCGCTGTGCTGATGGGTGCATATCCCCGGAACATTGCTTCCCCATTCGTGAGGCTTGCGAGGTTGAGCTGTGAGACGCTTTTGAGCGGGCAGCGGCAGAACATATAGCCGCCATCCTGCAAGCCCTCCAGCGTCATTCCAGCGGGCAATTCTGCAAGCTGGCTGTCTTGGAACATGCTGCTGCCATTCGTGAGGTTGTCCAGCGTCATGCCAGCGGGCAGGCTCGTGATTGCTGTCTTGTTGAATCCCGCCACGCATTCTTGCAGGTTCTCAAATGTCAGGTTGGCGGGAAGGTTTTTCAGGGTCGTGCATCCTTGGAAGATGCGGAGTGCATAGCTTGCAGCATTCAGGGCTTCAGCGGCTCCCTCTCCGATGGTGTGCAAGTTTGTATTGTTGGCGAACGTGCCGCCCTCGCTGCATCGCAGCGATTCGATGTCGGGCGCATACCATCCCAGCAATTCCGTAAACTCCGGATTGTTTCGGTAGTTGAGCGTTGTCGTGTCGCCGCAGGTGATGAGGTACTTTGGCGCGGTGTTCGGCCACGTTGTTTCCGTCTCGTCATTGTCAACGATGATGGCGCGGTTCCCGGCGGTATACGCACGACCATCTGAGCCGTGTTTTTCATAGTATGCGACAAGCGCAGTCCACTCCGCTCCGGCTTCATAGGTGCCCACTTGGATTCCCTGCTCCCGCTCCACCATGATTTTCATCCCCGTGTTTTGGTTGATGCGGGTTATAGTTGCCGCATAGATTTCATCAAGCCATTGACTCTTGCGCTTCACCTTTTCGAGAATGCGCTGGAGCTTTGCCTTGCGTTCCTCTGTCAGCGCTGAGGGATTACTGATTGCAATTTTGAAGTGGTGCGGCTCGCCGCCGTATTCCCAGAACTCTTCAACAAAGCCGCTGCCAAAGATGCTTTCAATCACATCTTCTACAGCGGCAACTGTGCCGATTCTCGCATATACCTGATCTGACTTGGCAAGCAAGATGCGCTTTTCTTGGTCGGTGAATGTCTTGTCGTACCATAACACGTTCAATTCCTCCGCCAATTCGTCCAGCTCTGCGGTGTTGAGCTTTTCGAGCGCGTCAAATGTGGATAATTTGGGAATATCTTTTGCAACGTCCTGAAAGACTTTGCTCACCACTTCCGCAATGCCCTGATTGGCTGCATCCTCCCGCATGAAGGGCGGCAGCAGTTGCAAAATATCAATGTTGTGGATATTCATCATTCTTCCTCGATTTCATGCGTGATAGTAAGGTTGCCGGAAAAGCGGGCAATTTGCGATTCATTCAGCACTTGCCGCGTGGGGGCGGTTATGTCCACCCATCGGCATGAATCCAGCATCATGGCAATGAGCCTTTGCGGTTGGATGTCTCTGCCCAGCGTAGAATCCTGCCACGCCCGGTATTGCTCTATGATGCCGCCCGCTCCCTCGATAGCTGCCACGCTTGCGGATTCGTCAGCCTGTTCCACATAGTAAGTCAGCGTGATGTCATACGGCACCGCCTCAGGGGCTGATACTGTGATGTGGTCGTTCATCGTCCGGATTGCCTTGTCTGTCACGGCTGCCCGCACGGCTGCAAGCGTGCCCTCGCTCGGGTCGGATCCGTGCGCCTCTGTAACATAAATGTTGACAGTTCCAGCCGCCTGATTTGACAGCACCGCCACATCATCCACCGCAGATGAAGCAGAGCGCGCCCGATATTCGTATGTCAGCTCACTTCCCGCTGCGGACATTGCAGCCGGAGCTAGTTTGATGCGCTCCCGGTAATTGTTATCACCCGTTCCATCATCCCCATTTTCGGGGTCTACTTCGATGGGGTAGGGTTCGCCCGCCGTTGCTCCGCTGGATTCGGTCGTGTTGCTGACTCCGGTCACATAGGGCACTGTGTCCACAAATGACTGAATGGCTCCCGCCGGAATGCCGTTGCCGATGACGCCCGCCACTGTTGCCGTTGCCTGCACGTTCTCCACGCTCAGGGTGCCAGCCGGAATGACTGCTGCTGCATTCGTTGCAAATAGAACATTGTTGTCAGCGGTCACGGTCGTTCCCTTCGGGATGGTGATGTCATGCGGGCGCGCGGTCGCAAGGGTGAACTGGAGCTTCACTGTTGCCGGGGTCGGAGCCAAGCGCGTGCATTCGTAGCGCGCGCCCAGCTCGTCCAGCGTGTAGGATTGTGCATATTTGAGCAATCGGGATTTGCATTGCTCATTTATTTTGCTGATATAGACTGACAGAACGTAAGCCACCGCCTCCGCAAAGATGCGCCGCTCATCGCCTGCATATAGGACTTCACCCGTTTTTTGTTCAACGGCTGAAATGATGTCAGCGGTGAGCGTTGCGGTGTCTATTTCCACAAAGTTCGGTGTACTCATGCCTTTTTTCTCCCTTCATTCTTTTTCTTTTTGGACTGTGTGGTCAAGCATGACTTTTGCCTCAGTTTCGAGCGCAGTCAGGCGGCTTTCGATTTGCTGCAAGACTTCTGTCTGCTTTTCCATAAATGCCTTGAAGTCAGAATAGACAAGGAAGGCGATTCCAAAGCCCATGAACATGATTATCTCTTTCGAGTATTCACGGACAAGGCTCATATATTTTGAAGGATCGTTGCACATTTCTCACTTGCCCCCTTCGATAGCTTTCACAGGAATATTGGGCTGCTGTTGCTCCATGCTGATTACAATGCAGGTTCCATCTTTGCAGATTCGGGCGGAGTCGCCATCAAGGGCGATTGCATGCCCGCACCCGTTCAGCAATGCAGAGACTCCGGCGGCGATTGCTGCCAGAAGGATCCACAGAGCGCGCTCCCACCATTTCAGGGTCTTGTTCGCGGTTGTCTTGTATGCGGCTTCGGCTGCATCCTTGGCGGCTGCAAGCACTTCCTCCTTTTTCTCGTCACTGATTTTGCTCATTGTTGGTGTTTCCTTTCTTGTTATTGGACGCTTGTCGTGGCGGTCATGTCTCCGCCGGGGTTTAGGTCTGCGGTGAAGTCTACGCTGCTCACGCGCGGTTCGTAGTGTTCCACCAGCCAGAAGACATTTGCTCTCATGTAGGGCTCCGCCGTTGTCGCTGGCATGTCGATGAGGTCAGAGCGTAGCCCGCGCAATTGGTCGAGATGTACATCACCACGGGTCATTCTCAGTAGGTTTTGGATGCACTGCCCCTTGTTGCTGTTACCTGTTTTATTCATCGCTCCATTTTCCTTTCTTGATGTCCCATGTTGCTGATTTCTCCGCTTTCTTTGCGGACTTTGAAGCGGTCTTTTTTGTGTCGCCCTCCGCTGCTTTTTCTTTGATTTCGGCGTCCACTTTTTTCTGCACTACGTCTTCAACAAAGGTCAGCATGATGTCAGCGCGGTAAGGGGAGCCGTCAGCGGCTATGTCTTTATTGTTGAAGCTTATTTCAACCTGTTTCAGAATGTACATGCTGGAGTCAATCGGGATGTTGCCGATGAAGAAATATCCCTTTTTGCCAAGGTCACACTGCCAGCCTTTATAAACTACAAGCGGCGTGGAGCCGTCTGCAATTTTGTTGACGTCCACGCGGATAGAAAACTCTTTTGCAACATCGCCGCCTTTTTTGTCGAGCGGGTTCTGCGCCTCGGTCGTTTCCTCCTGTTCAATATCCAGTTCTGAGGTATAAGTCAAAGTTCCGTCCCATGTACCGGAGCCCATCGGGGCTATCTTGCCGCCCGCTGGCAGAAGCAAGTGAGCCCGCCACATTGCTGTGGCAAGGGAACGCTTGTTCAGTGCTGCTGCAATCGTGCTTGGGTTCATCGCTTCTCCTTCCTGCTTTATAGCACTTTTTCAGGCATTTGCAAGTTTAATCTGATGAGGGGGTTATATTTCGCATTCGTTCCAACTGATACGGCTTCCAGCCATAGCGCTGGGAATGCGTTTCGAGCGAGTCATAAAAATCCTTGTAGAATAGAGCTACATCCGTATTGACTGTGATGGCGGTTTGTTCGCAGCGCGGATTTGTGTTCACGTTCGCGCTGGATTCAATGGCAAAATCAAACTTTTCACCAAAGCCCGCCATGATTTTGCTGTGATTCCTGAATGCGGACACCATCGCCCCATTCCTCAGACAGTTTTCTTGCAAGTAACGATATACAGCCGCGTATGATTTCGGGAAATACTCGCCCACATAAAAATCAATCCGTTTGATATAGCCACGATCCAGCCAGCTCTTTATTTCCTCCGCGTCCGCAAGTGCCATGCACCATGTAGACAGAAGCATATATTCGAGCCGTTGCTGTTTTAGAATCACGCGCAAATAAGACAGGCTGTCCACATCGCCATAGCTGATGCAATGATATGTTGTCCCTTGTTCAAAGTGCCACGGAAGTTGCTTTTCCAGTGCAAACTCGCTTGCTACTCTTCTCATTTTGTGCATTTCACAACTTGCTTTGACAGAAACAGATCGCTGCCTTTCCCTCTCCAAGCGTTTTTCTTCTTCCTCCGGGTCGATAATGTCCCACAGGCAATCTACATCCTCATTGGAGATATGTTCTGCTTCCATTGTTTTCACCTCCTTTATTTCGGCGCGCTTGTCTCGCCGCCGCTGTCTCCGGTATGCGTATGACTCATGAGCGAGATGCCGCCCCCGGTCACGTCATCGGTGACGGTCAGGGCTCCCCGGATTGTGTTGTCCCATTCTCCGTCCACCCTGCCTATGATATACCCGCCATGCTCATTATCTTCGAGATAGTAGCATTCATCACCCGGTTGCAGGTTGCCCATCGTTGCGCGCCAGTAAAATGGCACCACAAGCGGCTGGGTCACTGTTTCCGGGTGCTCATTCGGTACTATGATGGCGGTGGCTCCCGATATGCTTTGAACTCTGCCCTTCTGCACTTCCATTTTGTCGCCTCCCTTCCGGTTAATAGCTGAGAATATCCCTCACCCAGATGTCACTTGTTTTTTTCTGTAGGTTGTGCCGGATGCGGTAAATCATCGCTTTTCCCGCCCATCCGGTGCAAAGCAGATTGATGACGCTCCCGGCAGCAAGTCCTCGCTGCGTGCTCATTGTGAGCATTGCGGTCTTGCTTCCCTTGTTTAATTCGCGGAGCTTTGCCTTGGCTGCTGCATTCGCGTCTGACTCATTCGCCCACGCTGCTTTGACTGTTTCCCGGTGAACTTTTCCCGTTTTTATGCTTGCGTCCGTTGCCCTGCCCGTGAAGGTGCCATTCCTCAGTTCTACTGTAGCAACGGCTGCTTGCTTGTCGTCTTTCACTTCATAATGGTCTGTGGATGCGGGCGTGATTGTCCGCACTGCGTCCATCCCTTCTATATATTTCTGTGAGTAAAGACATATATCGCCATTGTAGATAATGAAAGATACACCATGCTGCTTGCAGATAGAGTGAAGGAAAGCAAGGTCATTCTGCCCCTTCTGCTGGATGTACTTCATTTTGACTTCTGGCACTCCGTAGGCTTTCGCGGTCAGGTTATGCTCGCTTGCTATCTTGCGGGCGATTTGTTGAAGGTTTGCATCTTTGAAAGATCGGCTTTTCGTGCTGAAAGCCGTTTTCGGTGTGCTATAGGCTTGCAGCTTGAACTTTCCGCTTTCCGGTTTGAGCGTGTCCAGATACATCTTGCCGGAGTCCAGCGCGCCATCGGTAATGCGTACAAAGTCGCCTTGCGGGTTCGGCTTCCACTTCTCCCATTCTTTTTTGGTATCAGCAAAGATGATTTGCAGGCTGTCCGCTTCCCCTTCTGCGTGCTGGTCGTAAACGCAGGAAGACACGGCAATGGATGATGTGATGTCTTTGTCATTGAAGTACACCACCAGCCCGCCTGTTTGCCTCTGTGCGGCGTCTTCCGTGAATGATAGGGTTATCTCCGCGTCATAGATGTGCCCGGCTCCTGTGACGCCTCTCACGTCCATAGAGACGGCTGTCAGCATGAATGAGACTCCGCCAATTTTATTTCCCATCAGCAAGCCCTTTGCAATGTCTTCTACTGTGCCCACGCTGAGGAGCTTCCGCCAGTCGGATGTTTGCAGCGCGTCCAGCGCTGCAATCGCAAGGGTACTGCTGAGCCCGTTTGCTATGTAGATGCCGCTGGACTGCCCGCGCAGCGCGCTTAGCAGTTCAAAGGTCAGGCGCGGATCCGCTCCTGCTACGGATTGCACCCGGATGGAAAAGGAAGCAGTTTGCAACTCTCTTCCGGTCACTTTTGTTTCGCCTGATTCATCATCCGCTTCCAGCTTCACCGCGCTGGATGTTTGGAAGCGTTGGATGGGTAGAAACGTGTTCGGCCCCGGTATCGGGGCGAACGGAATCATGTTCCAGATTAGTTGGATTCCGAACATTTTAGCGCCTCCACGGCGGCAGCGCCGCCTTTGTTTCTGTTTCTTCTACCTCCGGCACCCGTAGCACTTCGCCGCCGCTGAATATAACGATGTCGGCATATAGCGGATTGGCTTCGATTAGCTTCCACATCAGCATTTCTTCTGTCCAGATGTCGAACGCTATCGCCGCCCACGTCTGCCCTTGCTTGGCTGTATATGTCTTCATGCGTACCTGTGCCCCTTTCTACCTTCCATCGCTTCCTCTATCATGTCCACTAGCTCTGGCATGCAGGCGCGCAGTTGAGACAGAAGCGCAGAGTTGTTTTCCCCGCCGGACTTGATAACGGGCGAGAAGTTCACGGAAATATTGTTGGAAGTGTGGCTGCCCGCTGCGGGTGCCGCTGTCATGCCCAGCATTTCGGCAGCGGTCATCAAATAGCCCTGATTTTCTTTCCTGTATCGGGGATCAAAAGAGATGACTGCCTCCGTTCCTGCTTCGCCGCAGATAGATGGCCCATTTGTGAAGCCGCCTGCGGCAAACCAGTTCGCCGGGTTGATTTTGGAATTAGAGACAGATTCCTTCACGCTGTTCAGCTTGTCCATGACGCCCTGCACGCTGTCAATGATGGGCTGGATGTAGCCCTTTATAGAATCAAAGACAGATTGCACTTTGGCTTTGATGTTGTCCCATATCTGGGAGAAGGTATCTTTCAGCACGGTCAGCGCATTTTGGAGATGAAGAGAAACGCCATCCCAGTCTCCCTTGAAGAATGCACAGACGGCTCCCCAGATTTCTTTGAAATGGTCGCGCACGCCGCCGAATAAGATTTTCAAAGACTCCCATCCTGCGGTGAATATGCCGCTCCATATCTCCCACTGGATTTTGAAATAGGTACAGACTCCTTCCCAAATCTGCTTGAGAACGGCAGCGGTCTGAGGGAACTTTTCTTCAAAGCCCTTCCACGCTGCTGTCATCTTAGCCGTGATTTCATCCCAGTTTCGCCAGCAGTAAATAATGGCTGCAACCAGCGCAGTGACTGCCACAGTGATTGCTCCCACCGGGTTGGCTGACATTGCTGCATTTAGTGCCCACTGGGTCACTGTCAGAGTCTTTCCGGATGAGGCGGCTGCCAGCTGTGCGGCTTTATATGCCACTACTGCGGTCTTTACAGCGTTGAATATTGCCACGCCGCCTTGGAGTGTTTTGTATGTGCCATATAGGTAAATAGCCGCCTCTCCGGCTTCGCGCAGCGCGTCTTTGTTTTCTGTCACAAAGTCGGTGATTTTTTTCAGTGCATCGGTGCCCCACTTTATAGCCTCCGGCAACTTCTCGCCTATTGAGGTGGCTACTTTTTCAACAATGGGCGCAAGCTCATTGATTGAGTCCTTGATGGCAGGCATGTTTTCTTTTAATGCTTGCCCGGCTTTTTCGGCTCCGGGTATCATTGCATCTTGGAAGCTGCGCCCTATTTCGGTGATTGCGGCGTTCACTCCGCTGTACTTGGCTTCACTCACAAGCTCCAGCGTTTCCCCGGCTTGGATGTTCGCCGTTTCCATGCTTGCAGCCATGTCGAGCAATCCCTTTTCCAGATCCTCGTACATGGTGCCGAAAAGCGCCACGCCCACCGCGTTCCGCTGCACCTCGTTATCCACGCCCTTCAAAGTCTGAACTACCTTGAAGAAGGCTTTTTGAGCTGTTTCGCCGCCTGCTGCAAAGGCTTCTGTCATCTCCTTGCCGTTCAGCCCCAGCCCCTCGAACGCCTCCATTGATTTTTTGGAGCCGTCTTTGGCGCGGATATTAAACTCCTTCATGGCGTCACCAATTTTATCAATTTGCCATGCGCCTTGCTCCGCACCCGTGACAAGGCTTGTCATGAATTGGTCGGCGTTCAATCCCAGTGCTTTGAACTGCACGCTGTATTCATTCAGCACGTCCACAAGGTCGCCATTTCGGTTCGCGCCGTTCTGCGCGCCATAGGCTATAAGCCCATATGCGTCCTCAGCGGAAATGCCAAATGTTTTCATCATGCTTGACGCTGCGCGGGTGCTTTCGCTGACGTCTATGCCAAAGCCATCTTTCAGCGTCATGGCGGCATTCGTAGCCGCCTTCAACTCTTCTCCTGCAAGCTTTGAAGATTGATGGATGTTCGCCATTGCGTTCGCCACATCGTTCAAATCTTCGCCCTTGCCGGACTTCCAGACTTCACGCGCGATGTCGCCAAACTCTTTTAGTGCATCACCGCTTGCCCCGGTCTGAGTAGCAATGTTGGTCATTGCCTCGCCGTATTCCTTGCCCATCTTCACCATGCCTGTGCCTAGGGCGGCAGCAGATGCGGCTCCGATGGCGGCAAAGGATTTGATTGCAAAGGAAGCAACGGATCCGATTTTCTTTTTCAGCTTGTCAAACTCAACATTTGATTGCTTTATAGACTTCTGCAAAGATTTGTCGAGCTCGCCGCCAATCTGAATCTTTGCCTCCAAGATTTTTTGAGCGTGTGACATGTCCGGCTATCTCCTGTTTGCTATGAATGAATTGAACGCCTGTTTTCGTTGAGCTTCTTTGTCATCCTCGGCTGCCTCCTGATACTCTGTCCAGAATGCACCCAACGGCATGTTGAGAAGGTCGGAGCGGTTGGCGTGAAACCGCTCCGCATATCGCCTTATTGCCCGGCTGAGCTGCTTTCGGGTTGCTCCTCGGGCTTCACGGCAAAAAAAACCATGCCCACCTGAGTCACCTTCCAGATATCAGAGGATATGAGGCGGTCAAAGTCTTCCGCTGTCCATCCTTTGTCGCGGTTGGATGCAAGAATGACGCCCACGCCCAGCACGAATTGCAGAATATAATCATTGCCCGGGTGATGGTATTCGGAAGGATCGCCGCCCTTGTGGCGGGAAAGTGCGGTTAGGTAGTCCTGTGTCTTGAAATTGGAATAGTCGTAGGAGATTTCAGTGACGTTCTGGTCGTTGATAACAAGGGGGAAATTAAGAGTGATTTTGTCCATTGTGTGAAGTCCTTTCTTTTGAGTTTCGGCTATCGGCTAATTTAGCCGAAAATTAGCTGTCATTAGCCGATAGCCTTTTGGTGTTACAGCATGCTTGTAATTTTGCTCATGTAGTCCTTGCCGTTCACCTTGTAGATGCCGTTGACGGGATCCGCGTGAAGGTAGGTGCTGCCATTGACGGTCAGGCGGTAATTGAAGACAGAGAAGGTGATTTCATTCTCTGAGGCTTCGCCGTAAGTGCCTTCAATACCGGGAATGACTTTCGGCACCACGCGCATGAACGCTTTGATGTGGTCGATGGAAGAAGTACCATCCGGAGATACTGACTGCTGAACAAAGTTCATAATCAGATCAAAAGGCTCCGGCTGCAAGGCTTTCAGCCATGCTGCGTCAATGCCCTGCTTCGTGATGGATGCCTCCATTGCCTGCAACTTTGAAAGTACAGGCAATTCGATGATGCCGCCTGCGGCGGTCACTTCCGTTGTCTCCGGTGCTACTTCCGGAAGCGTGCCAGCAATGTTCACGCCTATCTGGGTTCCGCCTGCGTAAACGCTGGTGGCGAGAATTGCGCCTTTAAGATTCTGGATTTTCATTGTTCTGATTCCTTTCTGTTATTCTGCCTGAGTGTAGACGCTGAATCCCTCATCCGTGTAGGAGACACGCCCAGTGATGCTCTTAGCCTGCGGGGTCGGAGTGTGGCCAAAGTCAAAATCAAAATCGCCGTTCATCATGTCCACTGTCGTATTGTCTGCGGCGGTGAACGTGATTGCAGGCTCGCCGATCAGCGCGCCTACGGCAACCAGAGAATTGAGATAGTTCTGCTCGCTGTTAAGGATTTCATCCTTGAGCTGGAGCGTCATCGGCTCATCCACGCGAACGCCCCAGACGATCTGGAAGCGGTTCAGGATGTGATTACGCATGAAGATATTTGTATCAAAAATCTGTGCGCCGTCAGAGGTTGCGCCATAGGAATATGCGCCCGTATGCCCACCCCACAGCACCATCTCGCCGTTGTGCGGGGCAATCGTGCGGATTCCGTTCTCATTGAGCGCGTTCCCTCGCTCCTTGTCAAAGCCTGCATTCTTCGAGCTTGCGCCAAAATACTGCTTGATGACGGGCACCGCCTTATTGGATGCAGTCTCAAACGGGATGCCGTTGTGAGTGTCATCAACCATCATCTGACGCCATGCGGAAAGCGTGGAAAGGTGATAGGTCTTGCCCTCGTTATCCACGCCCATCGGCCAGCAAGGTGTCGCATATTCGGACGTGTAGCCGTTTGTCTTCTTCCAAGTGATAGCCGCCTCCATCGTGCTGTTGGCGTCAATCGGAATATCTGCAAAGACATAGCTGAGCCAGTGCCCGTTGCGCTTCTGCGTTGCGGTTACAAGTGCATTGTATACCGTGGGCAGATGCGAGAAGCCGGGCGCAAGCAGATAATTGGCAACCACATTCAGGTTGTTATAAAGCAATTCCATTGCAGCAATGCCGGAATATTCCCCGGATGCGGTCACGCCACCAATCACCTTTTCCGTATAGGTTGCAACAGTGGGCAAGGTTGCTTTGCTGTAGGAAATAGAGACAGAGCCGCTCACCTTGTCGGACAGGGCGGTCAGAATCATCTTGCCTGCGTTGAAGTCATAATCAATATCAAAGTCTGTACCTGCAACCGCGTCAGCGATGGTCACAGTATCCAGAATGACATCAGAAGTAATGACTTCCGCTCGCCCGTTCGTAAAGGTCACGGAAAGTGTCTGATTCTCCGTTGCATCCTCCGCCGGGTCATATACGTTGATGACGTAGATCGGGCCCACGTTGCCCAGTTTGTTGTCAAAGTGCACTTTCTCCGCTTCGCAGAGGGTGAACTTGTCCCAGTCGGCAGAATAGCCGATTGTCGTCAGTGCTTGCCTCCATTCCGTCAGTTTGATAGGAGTATTGACAAGCCCCTTTTCCGCATAGCCCTTCACAAGATGAATCGGGGCTGTGCCCACATAGCAAGCCACAGATCCGGACTGAATCGCGCTCTGTGCCCGCGTTGCGCCCACTTCGCTGTAGGCTCCATGCTTATATTTTGACATGTGTTGTTTCCTTTCTGATTAGATGTTGAACTTTGCTTGCAGCGTCATGTAATGAGTCGCCGTGAAAGTGACTTCGCTCCTGTAATACGGATAAAAATTGTTTTCCTCCACATCTGGGAGCGAGTATGAAATATTTTTCGAGATAGCCAAGCCGCCGGGAAGTTCTGCCTGAGCCAAGGCGGAAATGATTTTATCAACAAAGCAAGCGAGATCGCGCCAGCCTTCCGCGTCTACGCGAAAAGCCGGAACTGTCTCGCCTGCTTCATTGGTGATAAGGTCATGCTTGCCGGGGTTCCAAGTCTGGACAAGCAGAGTGATGGGCGTTTCGGTTGCTCCCGTTGCAGTGTTGATTGTGGAAGTGCCGGAAGCATAAACGATGATGGCAGGTGCCAGAATCGGTCTGTCATCGTTTTCGTTTTCATGCTCTGCGGCTGTCCTCGGGAATGTGGTGACATACACCGCCGGATGGACTAGCTCAAAAGAATATCCTTCATCCTCTGCCAGCCCGAACATCACAGCCTTTTTCAAAGTCACTTGCGGGGTGACTTCGCTTTCTATCCATGCTGCAAGGTTGTCCAGTACGCTTTGCGTTGTCATGTCTCTGCCTCCTTTAGCCGTTTCTGCTCATCTTTATGACTGCCATTCCATAATCTATAGAGATGTCAATCACTGCCCAGATGTTTCCGTCTACTCGTAAGGTGTCGCCAGCTCTCAGGTTCGGAATGTCCGCCGCTCGGGCTTGCAGGGTGTAGCTATATTGAGCCACTCCCATTTCATCCGTTCCATCGGTCGCCTTGTCCTCATAGAGTATGCATTGTATCTTCCGCCCTGCCACGGTGCGCGTCTCTGCAAAATCTTCTTCATTGAGGAAGATTGCAAGGTCGCGCTCCATGTCTTCTTTCAGGCTCATGCTATCCCGCTTGTGGCGTCAAAAGTTGGTGCATCATCGGCGGGTTCCTCCGCCGTTTCTGCCTTCTTTTTCGGTGCTTTGGCTGCCTTTTTCGATGCCGTTTTGGCTGCGGGCGCAGCCGCTTCCGGCTCCGGGGTTTCGGCAATCGTAGAGGCGGGGGCGGTTTCGCCCTCCACCTCGTCTACGATGCCTCGCTTGATAAGCTCCTGCCCCTTTTCGTCAGAGACTTCAAAGGCTCCGCTGGCGTAGTTTTTCGGCTGAACAAATCCGTTCTGGACGTGTCCATAGTTGCCAAGCCCTCGTTTAACTCTTACAAGCATATTCTCTTGCCTCCTTTAAGACAGGTTGGTGACTTTGGAAGATACCCAGCCGCCCTTAACAACGGGAGCCAATGCGGGACGGGAAGTCATCATGATTCGCAGCTCGTCATTCTCTGCGTTGCCAAGGTACTTTGGAACGATCTTGTCAGCGTAGGTGTGGAACTGGCGGTCACTCTGCTCCATCTGGGTTACGGCGGCAAAGAGAGCACGGCAGCAAAGCGGAGTCGCAATGATAGCCTGATCTGCAGGCAGGAACGGGGTCAGCTTGCCGGATGCGTCCGTGTAGGTCTCGCGGTATTCGATGACGTTCAGCAGAATGCCATCAACGTTGAGCAAGCCCATCAGGGTTGCACCCTGTGCGCGTACCTGCGGCGCAATCTCGCCCATCTCCATGCGGCGGTTGTCCAGAAGCTCGCGGATATTCTTGTCACGCAGGAAAGCATCTGCTGCATTGCTGCCCAGAAGCAGGTCAATCGTGCCGTTCATGGAGCCGCCATTGTCATCGAACTGGCGCAGCATTGCCTTGATATCGCCGTAAATGTTAGCGGTGTCAGCAGTCCATGCGGATGCCGGAGTATATGCGCAGATGTTGCCCTCTTCCGTGTCGATGAAGGATACTACAACGTCACCAGCCTGCTCGCCGGAGCCGTTCGCGTCAGACTTCTCATAAGTCATCGTGTACTTGTTATTCACAAGCAAATCGGCTGCCATAGCCTCATAGCGGCGGCGCACTTCGTCCATCAGTTCGGTGATGTCCTGCATGGTCTTGTCATGCGCACGCTGTGCGCCCGTCTTGCCGCTGAAAAGCTGCTCTGCATAACCGCGCTTGATGAGGTCTGCAACTGTCAGCTTTCGGGTCGGGGCGATTCGAGCCGGGGAAAGCTTGTCTGTTGCAAAGCCTGTGCGGTCGGATGTCTTCCAGCCCTCATGCACAAAGGGAGCCAGCTTGCGCCCGCTCTTGTCCTTGTAGTCAATCAGAATATCCTCCGTGGGGAAAATATCCGTGCTGGGGTTCGTGTAGAAATATCGCTCAAACAGGAACTTTGCAGCGGGGCGAGCCTCTGCTGTCATAGCGATAAGGGTCTGCGGCTCATCGAGAGCCAGCGTTGTCACAATGTTGGGGGATGCCATTTTCTTTGTCTCCTTTTTTGATTTTTAGTGTCTGCCCTGCTTCCAAGCTTTGATACGTTCAGCGACATCGGGGCGCAGTCCGCTGGACGTTTTTTCCGGCTCCACGGTATTCATTGGAGAAGCTGCAATATTGGCAGCCTCGCCAAGCTCCGCCGTGCGCTCTTCAATGAAATTGCTATTGCGCTGCGGCAGTTTTCCGGGGTCAACCGAACTCATGACAGCATAGGCGAACGCCTCAGCGGTCATGGGCTCCTGTGTTTCGTTGCCATACTTGGCAACTTCGACAAGCTCAGCATTGATGACGTTGCCCCATCGCTTGGCGATGGCGTCAATGGATGCAATGCGCTTGCGGTCGGCAGCAATCGCCGCCTTCACGTCAACCGGAGCAACTTCGGGCACGGGTGCCGCTTCGGTTACTTCGGGCTTTTTCTCGGTGGTGTCATCGGGCTGCTGGACAGCCTCGGTGACTTCCTCATCAATATGCGTGTTTTCCTCGTTCATATTGGGCTCCTTTTCTTGTTTAATTCCCAAAGCAACCGCGTTGATGCTTGGTGCCTTGAAATCTTCCGTCAGAAGTTTGTTGTTGCTATAGAGCGCAGTCTTGCCAGCGCATGCAACCATGCGCACATCGGGCACATAGCCATCAGCCGCGTACCCGGTCGCAAAGCCCTGTTCTATTGCCTGCGCTCCGCTCATGTAAAGCTCTGCATTGTCTGCAATCAAAGCCAGACATTCCTCCGGGGTTTTCCCGGTTGCATCCGCATAGATATCTGCAACCGCGCTATTCATCACGGCGGTTGATTTGCGGAGATTCTTTAACTGGGCTTGAAGCTCCGTGATTCCGTGCTCGTTCACATAGCCGTAAAAATCAACGTAGCTCATGACGCCGTGAACCATCAGGATGCTGCCCGGATAGACAAGCCGCTCATCGCCTGCACAGAAAATGATGGATGCGGCGGATGCAGCTATGCCCTGAACTACTGTTTTCACCTTGCAGGGAAGGGCGCGCAGGGCGTTGTGAATGGCGATTCCTTGGAATAGGTCGCCGCCCACAGAATTGATATTCACTGTTACCTCCTGCAAGCCCTCGCATGCTGCTATGTCCTGCCTGAACTCTTCTGAGGTGTAATAGTTCCCGGCGGCAACCATGCCGCACATGTCGGCGGGCGGGGTGTCCACAATCTCGCCTTCCAGCGTGATTTCTCCCTTGCCAGTGCCTTTGTCAGTGATTACGTTCCAGAACTTCGGTTTCTGTCTGTTCATCTTCGTTGTCATTTTCGGTGCCTTCTTTTTCGGTTGTTTCTTCCTTTGGCGTGTTGAAGCTGTATTCCGGCAGGGAGCCGATGAGCTTCTTGTGAGCCTCCGCCAGTTTTTCGTTTTCGTCAGCAAGCTCAGCAATGTTGGCTTCCCAGTCTCCGCCGTTGAGGCGCGTTGTCGCCTGCTTGTTCGTCAGCCAGCCATTTTCCACCATGATTTTCATGGCGTTGGCTTCCTTTACGGGGTCGAGATGCGGCATGGCGGATCCGTTCCATTCATGATTCAGCCACGCCTTGCGGGTCGCTGCATCTTCAAAGAATCCCGGGGCTTGCACGCGTCCGCGCGCGATTGCCTCGCTCAGCCATTCGGTATAGATCGCGCCGCAAAAATCGTATGCGAACCAGTCACGCATCATTATGACTGTCCTCCAGAAGTCCTGAATAGCCGCACGGCTTGCGCTGTAGCTGCTGTTATAGGCTTTCATCAGCACATCGCCGGGCATTTCCATAGCCGCGCCGATCTGCTTTCCGGTTGCCTCCAAGAATGGCCCGAACTGCTGCCCGGGTCGCTTCGGATCGTTAAAGGTGATTTTCTCGCCGGGGAGAAGCTGATGAATGACTCCGGGCTCCGGCTCCAGTAGAGACAGGTCGCGCTCTGCGGCTTCTTCTTCCTCGTTTTCATTGGCAATGCCCGCGCCGCCTCCGCTCAGGATAGGAGCATCCGCCCCCGCTTCTGAGGTGATGTAGCCGGAAAGATAGGTTTCCATTAGTGCCGCCACGGATTCCGCGCGGAGATACTGCCCATGCTGCATGATTGCCTCCAGCACTTGTGCAAGGAAGGGAACGCCGCGCACCTGTTCGGGGCGTTCTGCATCGAACAGGTGAATGATATTCGGCATGCCTGTCTTTTTGCCGTACTTAGGCACGCGCACCCAGTCTTGAGGGTCGGGTGAAAACTCACCCGGGTATTCCTTGGCGACATGATAGGCAACCACTTTCCCGGTGTTCTTGTCTATCTCCACGCCATCAAAAATCTTGTTGCCTTTGTCCGTCACGCCCACGGATAAAATTGTGTCCACGTTTGACGTGCCCGGGGTGCCCACGCGGTCGGCTTCGATGAGTTGCAGCCGGAGCCCGTAGGGCTGTGTCGGGGTCGGAGCCTCGTGACGGAATAAGCAGAAGACATCACCGGACATCTTCCACGCGGTGACTGCAATCTGTTGCAGCTCGTAAAAATCATGAAGCCCCATGACATCGGCGGCGCTCTTGTCATCTGCCCAAAGTGCAAACTCTTTTTCCACCTTTCTAGCCCACTGGATTGCTTCCTCCTTCGTGATGCCCAGTTGCTCAAAATCGGGCAGCGCATGCAGATGAAGCCCCATACCCACCACAGATGTTCGGATGTTTTTGATTGCGGACGTTGCAAGGGGTGCGCTCATGTAGAGAGAGCGCGCACGGCTGCGCAGGGTCTTAGTGTTGCGCGCAATGTCGCTCTGGGGTGAGAAGGATCGAGCTTTGAAGCCTTGAAAGCTCTGCCTGTCGTGGGATGCTCCAAAATCGCCATAGCCTGAGGCGATCGGGCGCGCGTCAGACTTCCTGCATTTGATTCTTTTGTATCTGCCCATATTGCCTCCTTAATATCTGGGGATGAACTTGTACTTGGCGCGCCGCCCCTTTCCTGCAAGCTCCGCCTCTAGCTCTGCAATCTGTGAATCCAGTTGTTTCAGCCACCCGCGCAGCTCGCCAATGGTCATTGTGTATGCGGATGCGTTGCGGGTGCCGATGCCGTAGGACATTTTTTTGCCTGAGGCAATGTCACGCATTGCCTTGCGTGCAAGCTCCCTGTCTTCCTTCAATTCGGATAGACGCTGAATTTTTTCATCTCGTGTCATTTCCTTGCAATCCTTTATAGATAATTTTCTGGCGTTGTCAAGATTTATTTTTCGCTATTCCATCATTGCGCGCAATTTGCTTGATGTGCGTTTTGTTCTTGCAGGTCTTTTTTCCGGCTGCGCGGTCTTTTTCTTAGGCTTTGGATCCGCTATCAAAGCGCGCGCGATTGCTTCAAAATCTGGGTTCAATACCTTCATGGCGGCGCGGGCATAATTTCGGCAGTCAAGGGCTTCATTTCTGACATGTCCGGGGATTTTCTCCCATTTCACAATGTTTCCCTTTGTCACTTCAACCTCCGATAAAAGCCCGGCATACCATTTCATGTCGTAGCCCCTCCCCTCATCGGTAGGGGTGTGCATGTAGTTGGCTCCGGGTTCCGTTACTGCTACTGATTGCATGATAGAAGACTTGCCCGCATTAACGCCCAGCGTATAGAGCCAGTATGATATCGCCTTGTTTTGGTCAATCGCCTGTTTTGTCGGTGGGGTGATGAAAGGTCTTCCTGTTTTACCATCGCCCTTAATTGCAAAGACACTCATCCCCTGCCTTTCGCGGGTGCGCTTTGCAATCTCGTTGGTATAGTTACCATCACCGGAGTCAATAAAGGTTAGAGATACGCGGAGCCCGCGCCCGTTTTTGAATCGGTAGATTCGGGATATTATGCTGTCGAGCTGCGCCCATGCGGCGTCATCGTCCGGGGCTCCCATGATGTAGCCCGTTTTGATTCCCCAGCTTTCATTGAATCTGCCCCAGCCCACAATTTCATATTGCAGATAGGTGTGCTGGCAGTCCACGCCGCATGTCAGCACCAGCGGGCTATTTTTTCCGGGCTCCCCGGGAAGGTCTGCATCTGCGGGATATTCCTCTGCCCGCTTCATCAGTTCATCCTCTGTGGCGCTGAAATTGCGAACCTCCCACAGCTCGCCCAGCGTTGTGTTTTTGAACACTTGCAGGCGTTCGGGGTCGTCTTTGCTTTCGCAAAATTGCTTGCAGATAGCTGCCCATGAACTCCACGGAGAAACAAAGCCATTCAGCCAGAAGGAGCGCGCCCTATTCGCCGCAAGGGCTGCGGGGTTCTCTGCAACCCACTTTGAAGGCTGGCGCTTCGCGGTTATTTCATCGGTGAGCTTCTGACATGACGGGCACCGCCAGCCCTGCACTTTCACATCCCATGTCAGGCGGCTTGCAACCTTTACCGCCTTGCTCGTGAAAACAATGTCCTCAAACTTGATTTCGTTGAACTCGCCGCAATGCGGGCATTGTGTCTTCCAGCGTTCCATCGTCCCTCTGTAATATAAAAACTCTATTTGAGAAGCCCCTTTGATGGTAGGAGTAGAAACTGCCACGCGCTTCCGGTTGAAGAATGTTGTCTGACGTTTTTTTGCAAGCTCCCACGGGTCGCCGTCTCGCCCTGCACTTATTGCCCAGCGGTCTAGCTCGTCACCGATAACATAACGCACGGGCTTAGATGAAAGCCCGCTTGCGCTGTTTGAGCCGACAAGATTCACCATGCCGCCGGGAAAGCTCTTCATCAGAACTGTGCTGCTTGCCTTGCGTCCGGATTGCTTTATATTTTTCACGCGCTCATAAATCTTTGGCGTGCCCTTGAAATTGGGTTCCAGTCGGAGCCGTGAAAACTCTTCTGCATCCTTTTTTGTCGGGTGAATGTAGAGAATTGTCCCGGGGTCTTGGTCTATGATGAAGTTGATGCAATTCAGCTCCAGCTCGGACTTGCCCACCTGAGAAGGTGATACAACTGTGATTTCTTCAATGAGCGGATCCGTGAAGGCTTGCATGGGTTCGCGCATGTAGGGCGTTCGGCTTGTTCGCCACTGTCCGGCTTCCGCTGCCAGTCCGCCGTCCAGTTTTCGATACTTGTCCGCCCATTGGTCAACAGTAAGATTTTCCGGCGGGCTCCAAAGCAGAGATGCTTCGCCGTGGATTTCTGCCAGTGCTTTCTTCTGTTTTTTATTCATGCTTGTTCTGCTTCGTCTTCCTCCTCATCATCGGCGTTTATGTCGCCATCCTCTTCAACCATCTGCCTGTACTTTTCCGGGTCATATTCGCGCTGCGCCATTTCTTCCATGACTTCGCAAAGAGCATTGCGGACTGTTTCCGCCATCTCGCTTTCATTCCTGCACTGCATAAGAGAGACAGCTATCCTTCCCGGCACTGCAAGGAAAGCGGCTTTTGTCTCAATAATCATTCCGTTCATCAGAGCCCGGACGTGTTCCGCCTCGTGGACTTCGCCGCGCCGCTTTTTCAATTCGATGTCCATCAGAGCCGCCTTGCGCTCCTTATATTCTGCATCAGCCTTTGCAGCTCGCTCTTTGATGATGTCGCGGTCTTGCTTTGAGAGTAGATACTTGGACAGGGCAAGCAAGCTTTTGACAAGGTGATATCTTTTGCCTTGCGGCGTGTCTTCTGTCACCATCGCGCCCTCATTCCTGAGCTGGCGGATGCGCTGCGTGGACAGTTTCAGGAGCGTTGCGATTTCCTCCGCTGTTGCGTAGCCCTTCGCGCGGGCTTCATCGTTCACTTTCGGGGCTTTCCCCCGGTTCTCTGTGTCGTCATTCTTCATTCTTTTTCCCTCTAATAAAATCGGATTTTCTCGGCGAAAAATACGCTCAAATCGAAGTCGGATCGTAGCCATGTCGT
>JAZNIA010000129.1:0-7341 GCA_045577195.1 Congzhengia sp. | reverse complement strand
AATATACGAATCAAGAAAATCTAATTCTCTCATTTCTCCGCTTGCGGAGCGATATCCTTTTGACCGATATCTTTGTCTTTTCGTCCTGAAAATTACTTGGAATTTTCTTAAAGCCTGCACTGTTCATTTTTCAAGGTTCTTCTTGTCGACTCATGTCAATTTTTTACCGTTTTCTTGAGCCGACTTTTACTATTATACTCGGATTTTTGCCCGTTTGCAACTGTTTTATGCCTTATTTTCGCTTGTTTTTAAAATATACAACACGTTTTCTTCTATATTCTATGTTTTTCGGTATATTTCCTCTGTTTTTCTCGCTTTTCAATAATGTTTTATTGGGCACAATAAACTGTGTCTAGTATGGTTTTTTCTACCATATATAGTCTTTGACTGTATATGCGCTGTAAATATAAAAAAACAGCGGTGCAGTCAATGACTGCACCGCCAAAAAAGATTATCTTTTATTATTTAATAACGGAAGATACAACACCGGATCCAACGGTTCTGCCGCCTTCACGGATAGCGAAACGGAGACCTTCTTCGATAGCGATAGGTGTGATAAGTTCAACTTCCATTGTTACGTTATCGCCAGGCATGCACATTTCTGTACCTTCGGGCAGTTTGATAACGCCTGTAACGTCTGTTGTTCTGAAATAGAACTGAGGTCTGTAGTTGTTAAAGAACGGTGTATGACGTCCGCCTTCTTCCTTGGTCAGAACGTAAACTTCGCCTTTAAACTGTGTGTGAGGATGGATGGAACCGGGCTGAGCCAGAACCTGACCTCTTTCGATTTCGTTCTTCTGAACACCACGGAGCAGAGCACCGATGTTGTCACCAGCTTCAGCAGAATCCAGGAGCTTTCTGAACATTTCGATACCTGTTACAACTACTTTTCTGGGTTCGTCAGTTAAACCTGTGATTTCAACTTCATCATTTAAGTTCAGTGTACCTCTTTCAACTCTACCTGTAGCAACGGTACCACGACCTGTGATGGAGAATACGTCCTCGATAGGCATTAAGAAGGGCAGACCAGATGCTCTTTCAGGTGTGGGGATGTAAGAGTCAACAGCTTCCATCAGCTTAAGGATGGGCTCGTATTCAGGAGCGCTGGGATCTGTAGCAGAAGATTCTAATACAGCCAGACCGGAACCTGTGATGATCGGTGTGTCATCACCCGGGAATTCGTACTCATTTAAGAGTTCACGGATTTCCATTTCAACCAGCTCTAAGAGTTCAGGATCGTCAACCTGGTCAGCTTTGTTCATGAATACAACGATGTGCGGAACGCCTACCTGACGGGAAAGCAGAATGTGCTCTCTTGTCTGGGGCATAACACCGTCAGCTGCAGATACAACGAGGATAGCACCGTCCATCTGAGCTGCACCTGTGATCATGTTCTTAACGTAGTCAGCATGTCCGGGGCAGTCAACGTGAGCGTAGTGTCTGTTGTCTGTTTCGTACTCAACGTGAGCTGTGGAAATTGTGATACCTCTTTCTCTTTCTTCAGGAGCACCGTCGATCTGATCGTATGCTTTGAAGTCTGCTGCACCCTTTAAGGACAGAACCTTTGTGATAGCAGCTGTCAGGGTTGTTTTACCATGGTCAACGTGACCGATTGTACCAATGTTAACATGAGGCTTGGTTCTCTCGTACTTAGCTTTTGCCATTTTGTTTTCCTCCTAAATGTTTATTTTGTTATAATTTTTTTGTTAATACTATTTTACAATGTTTTACGAAAAAAATCAATAGCGAAATTAATCTTTTTTCGTACGTGCAGTAATGATCTGTTCCTGGATGCTCTTCGGAACTTCTTCATAGTGGCTGGGCTGCATGGTATACTGACCACGACCCTGCGTTCTGGAACGAAGTTCTGTTGCATAACCAAACATTTCAGACAGCGGAACAAATGCATGAATCATCTGTGCGCCGGGACGTGCTTCCATACCCTGAATCTGACCACGACGGGAGTTTAAGTCACCCATAACGTCGCCCATGTATTCTTCAGGTACGATAACGTCAACCTGCATGATAGGCTCTTTTAAAACGGGGTCTGCTTTCTTGCACGCATCTTTAAATGCCATAGAAGCAGCAATTTTAAACGCCATTTCAGAAGAGTCGACTTCGTGGTAAGAACCGTCGGTTAAGGTTACTTTTACGTCAACAACATTGTATCCGGCAAGTACACCGTTGAGCATTGCGCCCTGTACACCGGCATCAACAGCGGGAATGTATTCCTTCGGAATCGCACCGCCGACAATTTTGTTTACAAATTCGTAACCGGATCCAACTTCAGCAGGTTCAACCGTCATAACAACGTGACCGTACTGACCTTTACCACCAGACTGTCTTGCGTATTTGTGGTTTACCTCAACAGATTTTCTGATTGCTTCTTTATAAGCAACCTGCGGTTTACCAACGTTTGCTTCAACTTTGAATTCGCGGAGCAATCTGTCTACGATAACTTCCAAGTGAAGCTCACCCATACCCGCAATGATGGTCTGTCCGGTTTCTTCGTCTGTATAGGTTTTGAATGTCGGATCCTCTTCTGCCAGTCTTGCAAGACCAATACCCATTTTTTCCTGACCTTCTTTGGTCTTGGGTTCGATTGCAACACGGATAACAGGTTCCGGGAATTCCATGGATTCTAAGATAATCGGGTGATCGGGTGCACAAAGTGTGTCACCTGTGGTTGTGTTCTTAAGACCAACCGCAGCTGCAATATCACCGGAATATACCTTATCAATATCTTTTCTGTCGTTCGCATGCATCTGCAGGATACGACCAATACGTTCTTTAGAATCTTTGGTGGAGTTTAAGATGTGAGAGCCTGCGTCCAGTGTACCGGAATACACACGGAAGAAGCAGAGCTTACCAACAAACGGGTCAGCCATGATCTTAAACGCCAGAGCAGCAAAGGGAACGTCGTCAGAGGACGGACTTTCCACTTCTTCGCCTGTTTTCGGGTCTGTACCGCGGATTGCCGCAATATCAGTCGGAGCAGGCATATACTCAACGATTGCGTCGAGCAGTTTCTGAACGCCCTTATTTTTGTAGGAAGTACCGCAGAGAACCGGAACGATGTCGTTCGCGATGGTTGCTTTACGAAGCGCCTTTTTCATCTCTGCAACAGAGAGCTCGCCCTCTTCCAGATATTTCTCCATCAGATCCTCATCGGTTTCTGCAATGGATTCCATCATATTGATTCTGTATTCCTCTGCTTTTTCCTTCATATCCTCGGGGATTTCCTCCTCGCGGATATCTTTTCCAAGGTCATCGTAGTAAACGTAAGCCTTGTTTTCGATCAGGTCAATGAGGCCTTTAAAGGTTTCCTCAGAACCGATCGGAAGCTGAATCGGAACAGCATTACATTTGAGTCTGGTTTTCATCATGTCGACAACGTTATAGAAGTCAGCACCCATGATATCCATCTTGTTCACGTAAGCCATACGCGGAACCTTATATGTGTCAGCCTGACGCCATACGGTTTCAGACTGGGGCTCAACACCGCCCTTTGCACAAAATACAGTTACGCTACCGTCCAGCACGCGCAGGGAACGCTCAACTTCAACGGTGAAGTCAACGTGTCCCGGTGTATCGATAATATTGATTCTATGATTGAGCCAATGACAGGTTGTTGCAGCGGAGGTGATTGTGATCCCTCTTTCCTGCTCCTGTTCCATCCAGTCCATCGTTGCAGCACCCTCGTGGGTCTCACCGATTTTGTGGTTTACGCCCGTATAGAACAAAATTCTTTCGGTTGTGGTGGTTTTACCGGCATCAATGTGTGCCATGATACCGATATTTCTTGTTTTTGCTAAAGAGTATTCTCTTGCCACCAAATTTCCTCCTTTCCTCAAATACTACGTGATTTCCACGCATTATTTTTTCCAAAATATTCGCAAAAATTACAACAATGGTTATAATTTTGTTAATCAGACTACCATCTGTAGTGTGCAAAAGCTTTGTTTGCTTCTGCCATTTTATGCGTATCTTCTCTCTTCTTTACAGAAGAACCAGTATTGTTAACTGCGTCCATGATTTCAGCAGCCAGTCTTTCACGCATTGTTTTTTCGCCTCTCTGACGGCTGTACAGAGTCAACCATCTCAAGCCCAGTGTCTGTCTTCTTTCGGGGCGAACTTCAATCGGAACCTGGTATGTCGCACCACCAACACGTCTTGCTTTTACCTCTAAAACAGGCATGATGTTTGCCATAGCAGCGTTGAACACTTCCAAAGGCTCTTTTCCTGTCTTTTCTTTGATGATGTCAAACGCACCGTACACAATTTTCTGAGCGGTACCTTTTTTACCATCAAGCATGATGTTGTTGATGAGTCTTGTAACAACTGTGCTGTTGTAAACCGGGTCAGCCAATACTTCTCTTTTTGCAATAAAACTTCTTCTTGGCACCTTTCTTCCCTCCTTCATTATTTTTGGTTCAAAATGAAATCACAGGTACTCGATGATTCTTTCATCGTCAGTGCAGTACTGTATAACAGGAAATCTATCATGTTACGTACCGACACTTATGTGATTTAGGCGCAGGTATTATTTACCTTTCTTTGCGCCGTACTTAGATCTTCCCTGTTTACGGTTTGCAACACCTGCTGTATCCAGTGTACCGCGGATAATGTGGTATCTTACACCGGGAAGGTCCTTTACTCTGCCGCCTCTGATTAAAACGACACTGTGTTCCTGGAGATTGTGGCCAACGCCGGGAATGTAAGCAGAAACTTCAATTCCGTTTGTCAGTCTTACTCTGGCCATTTTACGAAGCGCGGAGTTCGGCTTCTTCGGTGTCATGGTTTTAACAGAAGTGCACACGCCTCTTTTCTGAGGTGAGTTTAAATCGGTAGTTTTCTTTTTCAGCGTGTTCAGGTTCTTTAAAAGAGCCGGCGCTGTGGACTTCTTAACAGAAGTTTCTCTACCTTTTCTCACAAGCTGGTTAAACGTAGGCATGAATGGATTTCCTCCTTTCCTCAAAAGTCATATATTATAAAGATAATATAAGCATAGATGCTGGCTGTTTTAAAAAACAGCATTACCCGCAGACGGGTAGAACCCGTCTGCGGCAAATCACTACTTTAAGATAACGGCGCAAGCTGCGCTGACGCTGATTCCGAACTCTTTGCCGAGCTTTGCTTTGCTCTCGCTGTAAGTCACCGGAACACCGTTTGCCTCGCACAATGCAACGAATGGCTGGCGAACATGTGCATCCGCATCCCGGGCAACAAATGCTTTTGCTGCCTTGCCGTTTTTAATTGCGTCTGTTGATTGCTTCAGTCCCACATAAAATCGGACGTCCTGCAAATCAGGATGCATGGTTTTTGTCATTCCTTTCTCGTTGGACAGAAACCTCTGTCCGAAAGACACCATTGTATATTCTATCATATTGATTCGTTGGTGTCAATATATTATTTTTTGAAATTTTAAAGATTTTCTTCCTCGGTATCCGGAATCACGTTGCTGCCGATATAGTCCAGACTTTTGGACACAATATCACTGTCGTATTCCTCAATGGAACCGATGATCGGCATTGCTTTTTCAATTTTGGTGTTCTGGTACTTGGTCATACCGGTACCTGCAGGAATCAGTTTACCAATGATAACATTTTCCTTCAAACCAACGAGCGGATCAATTCTACCCTTGGTTGCAGCTTCCGTCAGGACACGCGTGGTCTCCTGGAAGGACGCCGCGGAGAGGAAGGAGTCTGTTGTGAGAGCAGCCTTTGTGATACCAAGAATAATTCTTGTGCATTCAGCAGGCACTTTGCCCTCTGCTTCCAGTTTTTCGTTCACAGACTTAAACTCGTTGATGTCCACCAAAGAGCCGGACAAAAACTTCGAATCACCGGATTCTTCAATTCTGACACGGCGCAGCATCTGGCGTACAATAACCTCAATATGACGGTCATTGATGTCAACACCCTGGAGACGGTACACGCGCTGTACTTCTTTGATGAGATACTGCTGCACTGCTGTAACATCCTTGATGCGGAGAATATCATGGGGGTTAACAGAACCTTCTGTCAGTTCGTCACCGACATTGAGCACGTCGCCCTCCTGAACTTTAATTCTGGAACCGTAAGGAATCAGATAAGTTTTTGCTTCCTTGGTTTCGTCATTGGTAATCACGATTTCGCGTTTCTTTTTGTTTTCCACAATGCTTACGCGGCCTGCGATTTCCGTCAAAATTGCCAAGCCCTTGGGTTTTCTTGCTTCAAACAGTTCTTCGACACGGGGAAGACCCTGTGTAATGTCGTCGCCGGCAACACCACCGGTGTGGAACGTTCTCATGGTAAGCTGTGTACCGGGTTCACCGATGGACTGTGCTGCAATGATACCAACCGCTTCACCGGCAGGAACCACATCACCGCTTGCCAGGTTAGAACCGTAACACTTCGCACAGATACCTACCTGTGCACGGCAGGTCAGTACAGAGCGGATGGTTGCTTTTGTTACGCCACTCTTTACAATCTTCTGCGCGAGTTTTTCGTCAATCAGGGTGTCCGGCGTTGCCAGAACTTCACCGGTTTCGGGATGAACAATGTCATATACCGAGTATCTGCCGGTCAGTCTGTCCTCTAAGCTTTCGATTACTTCTTTGCCTTCTGTGATTGCAGTTACTTCGATACCCTCAGCTGTTCCACAATCATCCTCGCGAACGATAACGTCCTGGGATACGTCAACCAGACGGCGAGTGAGGTAACCGGAGTCAGCCGTACGAAGTGCTGTATCGGCAAGACCCTTTCTAGCACCGTGTGAAGATGTGAAGTATTCCATTACTGATAAACCTTCACGGACGTTAGATTTAACCGGAACTTCAACTGTTTTACCAGATGCATTGGCCATAAGTCCACGCATACCAGCTAACTGTCTTATCTGGTTCTTAGAACCTCTGGCTCCAGAGTGAGCCATTATATATATATTGTTTAATCTATCTAGACCTTCCATAAGAGCGTCTGTAACTTTTTCAGTAGTTTCTGTCCAAGTTTCTATAACTCTCTCATATCTTTCTTCGTTAGATATTAAACCTCTTCTATATGCTTTTTCATATTTATCAACTTTTTCTTCTGCAGCAGCTATATAACCTTTTTTAGCTTCAGGTATTTTCATATCTGCAACGGCAACAGTTATACCACCTCTTGTAGAATACTTAAATCCTAAAGATTTTATGTGGTCAAGCTTTACTGCAGTTTCAGTGTTACCATGTCTTCTGAAACACTTATCTATTATCTTACCTAAAGCTTTTTTGTCAACTAAGAAGTCTATTTCTAATCCAAATGGATCTACACTTCTATCAACAAATCCTAAGTCTTGAGGTATGTTTTCATTGAATATAAATCT
>JAZNIA010000128.1:0-2056 GCA_045577195.1 Congzhengia sp. | reverse complement strand
GCAGTAATTCCCGCGCGTTTCCGTTCTTTTGATGCAATAATTTCCGGAATGTCCTCCGGCTCGATAAAACCGCGGCCCACGCTGACCAGCGTTCCCGCAATGATCCGAACCATGTTGTACAAAAATCCGTTTCCGCAGATTTTCATAATCAAGGTATCCCCATCCTCTTTGAGCGTGCATTCATAAATTTCCCGCTCAAAGGTTTTTGCCTGCCCGCCCTTGGACATAAACGCAGAAAAATCATGGAGCCCAACAAAGTAGCCGGGGCATGCAAGCATTTTTTCTACATTTAAGGGATATTTAAACCGCCATACATAGGGCTTTTTAAAAACATCACCATAACAGGAGGTATCAATCTGATAAATATAGGTTTTGGATTTGGCGCAATAACGGGCATGAAAATCCTCATCGCATTCTTCAACCGACTTTACGCGAATATCCTCCGGCAGAAGCGCGTTCACACCGGAGAGAATTCTGGCTTCGTCATAATCGGTATCAAAAAAAGCATTTGCAACATAATTTAGTGCATGCACGCCCGCATCTGTACGGCTGGCACCGATTAAGGACACGGGCTGGCGCAAAATGGTGGAAAATGCTTTTTCCGCCTCGCCCTGTATGGTAACGGCGTTTTTCTGAATCTGCCAACCGCCGTAGTTTGCACCGTTATACATTAATGTGATTTTATGGTTTCGGGTCATAATGCCTCCATTAGAATATAATATCCAAGGTGATCACCGCTGCAAAAAACAGCACAAACAGAATCCAGCCCCATAAATCCGTTTTTCCGAAACGAATTTCTCTGAGCCTCGTTCTGGTGCTTCCACCCCGATAACAACGGCTTTCCATTGCTACCGCCAGTTCGTCCGCCCTGCGGAAGGCACTGATAAAGAGCGGCACAAGCATCGGAATCAATGCCTTTGCCCGTTTTAAAATCGAGCCTGTGTCAAAATCTGCTCCCCGCGCCTGCTGGGCTTTCATGATTTTGTCTGTTTCCTCAATCAGGGTTGGGATAAAGCGGATTGCAATGCTCATCATCATCGCAAGCTCATGAGCAGGAAACCCGATTCTTGCCAGGGGCGAGAGCAGCTTTTCAATCCCGTCTGTCAGCGTCATGGGAGACGTTGTATAGGTTAAAACACTGCTTGCAACAATCAAAAGAACCAGTCTGAGCGCCATTTTAACCGCAACACTTACACCCTCTACAGTAATTCCGATGGAATATCCAAAGATTGGAAGGTCTCGTCCGTCCGTTAAAAAGAGGTTTAACGCCGCTGTAAAGAGTATGATAAACAGAATCGGTTTTAATCCCTTGATATACAGTTTTGCGGGCACATGTGACAGTTTTACCACAGCCAGGGTAAACAGGATAATCAAACCGTAGCTAAGAGCTGTTTGTGCCATAAAAATTGCAACAATATATAGAATCAGGAGCAGTATTTTGGTTCTGGAATCGAGTTTATGAATCACAGAATCGATGGGAAAATACTGACCCAGTGTAATATCCTTAAGCATTTCCCGTCTCCTTTAATTTGTTAAAATATACCATGAGTGCCGCGTTTGCTTTTTCCACGGTATAAATATTCGGGTTAAGCGGCACGCCACGCGAAATCAGTTCCTCTATCAAAAGATGAATCTGCGGCACGTTAAGTCCCATGCCGCGCAGCTCATTTCCTCTGGCAAACACCTCGGATACAGTGCCGTCCATGGCAACCTTTCCGCCGTTCATCACAATCAGGCGGTTTACAAGCCGCGCCACATCTTCCATAGAATGCGAAACCAATATCACAGTCATTTTGCTTTTTAAATAGATAGATTTAATCTGCGTTAGAATTTCTTCTCTGCCCGCAGGATCCAGACCTGCCGTCGGCTCGTCCAGCACCAGCACCGAAGGCCGCATTGCCAAAACGCCCGCAATTGCTACCCTCCGTTTTTGTCCGCCGGAAAGGTCAAAGGGTGATTTAGAAAGTAAATCATCGGAAAGCCCAACGTATTGCATTGCTTCTTTTACACGATTGTCAATCTCGCGTTTAGACAGTCCCAAGTTTTCAGGACCAAA
>JAZNIA010000127.1:0-2034 GCA_045577195.1 Congzhengia sp. | reverse complement strand
CAGCTGATGCTCCGGATACTGAAACACCAATCCAACCTCACAGCGGAGCTTTTTGAGTTCTTCTCCCTTGGCGGTAGTAGCTCTGCCATTTACTGTAACGCTGCCGTTATGCGGTTTTAAAAGTCCATTTAAATGCTGCACCAACGTTGATTTTCCGGAGCCGGTGTGCCCGATTAAGCCAATAAATTCACCGTCTGCAATTTCGAGGTTTACGCCGTCTAACGCCTTTCGCTCAAAGGGACTTCCCTGCATATAAATGTAGTCTAAATTCTGAACCGAAATGCTCAACGAACGTCACCTCCTAAGTATTTCATGATTTCGTCCGCACATTCATGAACAGTTAACACATCATATTTTACCGGAATTCCCGCACGGTTTAACCGATATGCCAAATCTGTTACCTGCGGCACATCAAGACCAAGTTCTTTCATTTTTTTCACCTGCGAAAATACTTGCTTGGGTGCACCGTCTAAAACAATTCTGCCCCGATCCATTACTACAACACGGTCCGCCTTTGCCGCCTCTTCCATGTAATGCGTCACCAGCACAACCGTCATATTTTCTTCGTTTTTGAGTTTTAAAATGGTGTCCATGACCTCACTTCTGCCTTTAGGGTCCAGCATAGCAGTCGGCTCGTCCATCACGATGCAAGCTGGGTGCATCGCAATTGCACCTGCGATGGCAACGCGTTGTTTCTGTCCACCCGACAAAAGATGCGGTGCATGCTTGCGAAAACGGTACATGTCCACAATTTTGAGTGCCTCATCGACTCGTTTTCTAATTTCCTCCGACGGAATCCCTAAGTTTTCCGGCGCAAAGGCAACGTCTTCCTCTACCACTGTCGCAACAATCTGGTTGTCGGGATTCTGGAACACCATACCTACATTTTTTCGGATTTCCCAGAGCATATCCTCTTCTTTCGTGTTCACACCGCCAACATACACGTTGCCGCTCACGGGCATCAAAAGACCGTTGAAGTGTTTGGAAAGTGTAGATTTTCCGCAACCGTTGTGTCCTAAAATTGTAACAAACTCGCCTTTTTTGACGCATAAATCCAAGCCCCTTAGTGCAAAGGCAGCCTCGCCGTTTTCTGCGTTATAGGTATAGGAAAGATTTTCTGCTTTAATCATGGTTTATCCTCTTACTTGTCCGTTTCCGTAAATAATATATTTGCAGGTTGTAAGCTCCGGAAGTCCTAACGGACCGCGGGCATGAAGTTTTTGCGTACTAATACCGATTTCCGCTCCAAAGCCGAACTCAAAGCCGTCCGTAAAGCGGGTGGAGGCGTTTACGTACACCGCCGCCGCGTCAACTTCGTTTAAAAATTTCAAAGATGCACCGTAGTGCTCCGTGATAATTGCCTCAGAATGCTTTGTCCCGTGAGTATTGATATGCAAAATTGCCTCATCAATATCGCGCACCACTTTTACAGAAATGATATAATCATTATATTCCGTAAAATAATCCTCTTCACTGGCAGGGACTGCACAGCCTAGTATCGCACACGTTTTCTCACAGCCGCGGATTTCAACATTGTGCGCTTTTAAGCCCTCTGCGATCACTGGAAGTGCTGCACATGCAATCTCTTCGTCTATCAAAAGGGACTCTGCTGCGTTGCAAACGGAGGGACGACTTGTCTTTGCGTTAACCGCAATCTCCTTTGCCATTGAAATGTCCGCATGCTTTTCAACATAAATATGGCAATTTCCCGTTCCCGTTTCGATAACGGGAACCGTTGCGGTATTGACCACAGTCTGGATTAGTCCTGCACCGCCTCTGGGAATTAAAACGTCAATATATTCGTTTAAGCGCATCATATCCTCTGCAACCGCCCGCGAGGTATCTTCAACCAGTGAAACACTTCCGTCCGGAAAACCCACTGATTTTAATGCGTCATTCATAATCGAAACTAAAATTTTGTTGGAGCAAAATGCCTCGCTCCCGCCGCGCAGAATGCAGGCGTTAGAGGTTTTCAGGCACAAAGCCGCCGCGTCCACGGTTACATTCGGGCGTGCCTCGTAAATGATGCCGATT
>JAZNIA010000126.1:0-3382 GCA_045577195.1 Congzhengia sp. | reverse complement strand
AGTAAGTCATTTTTTAAATACACATACTGTTTTACGCCCGCAGTATAAGAAAGGCTGTGCCCGCCATCTTCAATTTCCATGACTGCTCCGTCATGAAAAAACGCTGCGCCCGGCGAGATAACAACCGCTCCTTCCTCTTCTGCCTTTACGACCCTGAGTGTGTTCACCGTTTCCGGCACAACGCCCTCTGTGTAGAGAAGCGTCCCCGCCTCGTTAAATTTTGATAAGTTGTACGGCATACCGTCTAAAAACGGGTCCTCAACCCCTGCCGTTACCAGTCGGCTTGTAATTTTATTGACGTCCGCCGCGGAGTATTCCGCATTGTCCGCAAAACTAAAGTGATATGACATCTTCTTCCTCCTTTGTTAGTTGGACGCAGGTTGGAACACAACCGTATCCCTCGCTGTCGTCCCAGATATGAACGCTTTTAACAATCTGCTTTTCCGCATATACAAAGGCTTCTTCTGTAAATTGGACCCACACAATGTTTCCCAATTGAAAATCTGTGCCGAAGACGAGCTTTTTTGTTTCACAGTCTACCAAGGTTTCCTGCTTTTTCATTGCCAGCTCTCTTACAGCTTCCGCGTCTGTTTGCGAATCAAGCACAGCTGACCACGAAAAAATCCCCTGCTGCTGTGGTTGAAACGTAACCAAAAAAGGCTTTGCTTCTTCAACAATTTCAAAGTATCCACTTTTGCTTTTGCAAAGAAGAATGTCTCCCTCACGGATGCCAAACCCAAACGCATGACCTGAGCCAGACGCCGTATAATACATGCCAAGGTTGGTTTCATCAAGGCTTAACTGCGGCTCGTTTGTTTCCGGGTCCCACTTGCCGCCGTTTGTAACCTTATGATAATAAACACCGCCCGACGCTTCCTGCTGCAAATCCTTTGTAAAGCTTTGGTTATAAGCGGTTTTATATTCCTCATTTAAAATGAGTGTACTGTTTTCAACAGCACGCATAACCGAAAACAAAAATCCGCCGCGTTCTTTATCGTAAATAAAGGAAAATCCTACCTTTTCGTCTGCTAGGCAATCGCATACCGCATGATATACGTCTGTTGCTTCCTCAATTGCAAAAGTACTAGCATCCGTTAAAACAGAATCTTCTCCGCTTGTGTAGAGCGTAACATCTTCCGGCAAAGCAGTAGCCACTAACCTGCACGCCACCGCTGACGCCGTTTCGCCCCTTTCTGCAAAAAAGTCATGCACCAAAAATTTTGTCAAAAGCCACTCTAATGTTCTTGCAAATACAATGCACTCTGTTTCCTCAATCCGAACGCCCGTGACCAACGCCTGATGGTCGTCCTGCTCTAAAAATAAATAACGGTTTTCTGTCAAGAGCGAGGTAATAGCGGCAGTTTTTTCCAGATGAATTTCTGCTGTTCCATATGCACCAAATTCTAACTTCCAGTTTACGGAAATGTAGCGTGGCAGAATGGTTATCAGTGCAAAATCCTGATCATATATCCGAATGTCTCCGTAATGCATATATCTCCTCCTTACAAAATCGCCTCAATGTATTTACATCTATAACGGCAACTTACCGTCAAGGGTTGCTCCTCATCCTCTGCAAAGACAAACAGTTCATTTCTTCCTTTTGCCAGAAGAAATTTTGACAGCGGTGTTTGTTTTGACAACGCATGCATGAGATTTCCCTGCATAGTTCCCGTAACACTTCTGTTTTCCACATCGATGATCAGGCGCTCGCCGGCTAAAACTTTCGTGTTTAAAACCAGCTTTTCTCCCGTTGTTCGGTTTTCAATGAGAATACCTTTTATGCACGGTGCATCATTTGGCGCAAAAATCTCGATTACCGGCTCTAATGGCACATTTCCATGGTTGATAACTGCTGCCTGTTCCTTTCGCACAGAAAACACCATCGGCAGCAAAAACGGACTTTTTAACTTCTTTTCGCGTGTTTTAACTGCACGTACGCTTTCCGTCAAATCTTCAAAATATGGACAATCTGCAATGAGCTGCAGGGTAAACGGCACATACATGCCGCGGCTTTTCTCCGGTTCAAACCGCACTGTGCGGCAACAAATTTTTCTTGTATCCCGTCGGTTTGTGATATAAACCGTTCCTGCCTCTGAGAACACTTTTGCCGCCTGGGCGGTATGCGTTCCGCGTTGGTCGCAAATGTCACCGGCAACCGTTATGGTACGCGGTAGATATGTTACTTGTGTCACGGTTTGTCCCGCAACACCCGGATAGCGTACACAAGCAGCATCCACATCCGGAATAGAAAGACCGCTGATATCCGTAATATTAAAAACAGAATCTGAACCGCCGCGAAGAACGACGCGTCCGATGTCATTTTCGTAAATCAGTTTCATAGACTCCCCCTTCCGACTCATATACCGTAGCGCAGTCTGTCAAACTTTGCATTGTTGCTTGCGCTGATTAACTGCTGCGCTATGGTTTCACCGCTTTGATATAAATTGTAGGTTGGCGCATATGTGGTGCTGGTTTTGTTTTCCGTAAGTTCTGCGCCAATGGGAAAACTTTCGAGTTGTAAAAGCTGCGCCACGTCTTCAAACAACGTTTGAATTTCGGCAATAAACCCTTCTTTAAAGTTTTCTGCAGTCATTGCGCCATAGGTAAAAAATTCATCCGGAATCTCGGAAAATTCCTGACTGATGGCTTCTTTTATACTTTTTTCAGCCTCGGTAAAGTCATCTGCATAAAACGTATCCGCAATCTCGCTTGCCAGCGCCCGTCTTTCACGAAAAGCATGCAGATATTCTAAAAATTCCTTGTCTTCTGCCTGAAGCAAAAGATTTGCCAGGATATTTGCGTCCTCAATGGACAATGTGCGTAGTTCTTCATAAAATGCACGAAATGACTCACTGTCTAAACTTTCGCCACGCTCTTTCAGCTTTTCAATGGTTTCGCTAAAGGTCTTTAGCCGCGTAATTTCTTCATCAATATCAGAAAGTTCATATTCAATAATGACCAGTGGATCACCCGTCGGGTAATAATTGTGAATAATCGTTTTATCTACATCAAACCCCGTCGAAGAACCTGCGTAACGGTTCAGGCTCTCTTCATATGCGTCTCTTGCCTTTTTAATACGCGTAAGCATCTCTTCCGCGCCATCTGCAATTTCAGAAAACTCCTGAAGATGCGTCTCGGCGCAAGCTTTGAGACTCTCAGCCAAAGCCTCCTCGTACGCCTCTAACATGCCAACCTTATATTCGTAGATCTCCATGGTATAACGATACCATTCCTGCGAATTTTTTGAAAAATAGCGATCACGAATGCTGGCAAGTCGATTAAAGTATTCCTCCTGGTCGATAATGCCAAACTCCAGCAGATAATTTAGTTTCGTGTACTGCGTTTGAAAAGCACGCGTAATAGAAATGTCCGTTTTATAAAG
>JAZNIA010000125.1:0-3905 GCA_045577195.1 Congzhengia sp. | reverse complement strand
GCTTTAGCTGTGCAATTTCGTTGGTTAGCTCTACCACACTTGCAGGCTCAATGAATACCGTTGAACCCGAGGCAGAGGCGTCATGCACAATACCCTTAATTTCGCCCTTATGCTCCGCCTTAACGGGCACTACATAGCGGTCACCGCGCACGGTGATAATTGCCTCCTGCAAAAATTTCTGGTAACGGGAGGAGGTGATCAGAGTATTTAAGGTGTCGCGCACCTTAGCGGTCTGGGATTTGATGCTTCTCCGAATGGCAAAAAGGGCAGGGCTTGCGCCGTCTGCCATTTCGTCCTCACTTAAAATTTTGTCACGGATTTCGTTTTCCACAGAGGAAAGGGCTTCGATAGAATCCGCCAAAGCACGAACTGAGCTTCCCTCGCTGTTTTTATCCTCTTGAATATAGGATTTGATTCTGCGGGCGGTTTGAATTGAATTTGCAAGCTGCAAAAGCTCTGCCATCGTCATAACACCGCCGCGCTCCGTGCGCATCACGCCGCCGGACACGTCATGAATGGTAAAACCGGGCGGTGCGCCGCGGCGAAGCAGTATGCCCGCACTCTCTGTTGTTTCCGAAAGGAGGCGTGCTACTTCGCTGATTTCTGTTTTCGGCGTCAACGACAAAATCCGCTCTTTTACCTTTTCGTTTTCCGTAAACGTTGCAAGCTGATTTAAAATTTTATGAAATTCTAAGGTTTGAAACGTTTTTTCGTTCATAATTTCTCCAATACCGTTTAAATAAAGGGATCATTTTCATCAAAATCCCCATCGTCCGGCTCATCATATTCTATAACCGTTTCTTCTTCATCGCAATATACTAAGTTTTCGACCGGCAAAGCGGTTTCTTCCTCGCCTTGCTCTGAAAACGTACCGAGCTTGTGAGGATGCGAATGATTTCGGGTAGAAATTGCTTCTTTCAGCGCCGCAACATCTGCCTCTTTCACAGTGGACATAAAAGTAATCCGGCACTTATCGCCACGGGCAAGAATCTCCTCTGCCCGCTTGGTGTCACCCAGCTGAAAATATACATACGCGGAATCATAGTACGCCTCAATAAAATAAGGCTCTTTTTCAAGAAGTAGCTCTGCATACTCCTGCGCTTTTTGATAGTCTTCCTGCATAATATAGAGCTGAATGAGGTTATCTAAAATGACGGGATCATCGCTGTTATAATCGTACGCCTCAAGGTTATAGGAAACCGCGCGCCGTTTGTTTTTCTTTACAAGATATAAGTATCCCAAAGAACCGTAGGTTGTGGTGTTGATATAGTGAACGGTAATGTCCTCCAGTTCCTCTAAAGCCTCGTCAATTCGGTCTGTTTTCATGTACAGAACCGCTAAATCCGAACGGATTTTCAGCCGAAGCTCGTTTTTTAAGTTTTGTCTAAGCAGATGGTGATAAATTTCTTCTGCCCGCTTTCCTTCTCCTTCGCGCATAAGGTAATAGGCATAGGTCTCCTGCTGTCCGATATTCATGCCGTGCTTATATGCGCGTTCAAACCATTTGAGTGCTTCTTCGGGGTTTTTACTGTACACCGACTTAGCTTTTCCAATGCAAAATTCTGTGTACCACCTAAAATAGCCGTACGCCAAAAGCGCTGCAATCGCACCGATTCCGGCAAAAAAATGAAACTGAAATGCTTTCACAATCAAATAAATTGCTGCAGCAAATAAAGCTACACTCCACATTCGTCATGTTCCTTTCTATTTCACCACGCGGTACAGCTCTTGTGCACCGTCCTTTGTAGTATGCTCCTTGACCTCTAAAACCTCAAATTTGGATACTTTTTCACCAAACCGAAGTTCTAAAACATCGCCAACCTTTACATCATAGGAGGCTTTGACCTGATTTCCGTTCACGAACACCTTTCCGCCATCGCAAGCCTCGTTTGCCAAGGTGCGGCGTTTGATGATTCTGGAAACCTTTAAAAATTTATCGATTCTCATACGTGTTCCTCACTTGTTATTTTGCAATAAATCCAACTTTTTTGTATACCTTGCGCAACGTCTTCTGTGCCAGGTAATTTGCAGTTTCTGCGCCTTTTTTGTACACGGACTCTACATACGCTTTGTCCTTTGAAAGACGGTGAAATTCTGCCTGAATGGGAGAAAGTGCGTCAGCTACAGCTTCGCCCACAGCGAGCTTAAAGTCACCGTATCCCTTGCCGGCAAACTCTTTTTCCGACTCTTCCATTGTTTTGTTTGTAACCGCGGAATAAATGGACAAAAGGTTTGTAATACCCGGTTTGTCTGCACCGCTTCTGATTTCGTTGTCCGAATCCGTTACTGCGCGTTTAAACTTGCGAATAATCGTATCGGTATCGTCTAAAAGACGAATGCAGCCGTTCGGGTTCGGGTCGGATTTTGACATTTTGTTTTCCGGCGACTGCAGACTCATAATTCTCTGCCCAACTTTCGGAATATAAGGCTCCGGAATTTTAAATGTGTCGCTATAATAATGGTTAAACCGCGTTGCAATATCGCGCGCCAGCTCAATGTGCTGCAGCTGGTCGTGCCCAACGGGTACCAAATCCGTCTGATACAGCAAAATATCTGCTGCCATCAGTACGGGGTAGGTAAAAAGACCTGCGTTGATATTGTCCGCATGGGAGCGAGACTTTTCTTTAAACTGAGTCATGCGGGAAAGCTCACCCATCTGCGCGTTGCAGCCCAAAACCCAGGAAAGCTCACTATGCGCACTGACATGAGACTGAATAAACACACAGGATTTTTCCGGATCAATGCCCGCCGCTAAGTACTGCATTAAAACCTCTAAGGTTCTGCGTCTTAACTCCGCCGGTTCCTGGCGAACGGTGATGGAATGCAGGTCCACAATACAATATAAGCACTCATAGTCGTCCTGCAGTTTTTCCCAGTTACGGATGGCTCCTATGTAATTTCCGAGCGTTAAATCCCCGGAGGGCTGAACGCCGGAAAAAATTCTCTTCTTTGCGTTTTCCATAATACAACTTCCTTTCTGATGATTTTCCCGCTGGCAAGCAATAAAGCACTACACATGCAGAATATCGAAATGACCAACTATTCAATTAACGCACGAACGCGCAATTTTGCGCCGGCACTGCGTGCAATTTCCCGGCAAGCCGCAATGTCTTCCTCCGGCAACACGTCTACCACGCTCATCACAACCTCGGGAACGTAGCGCGTGCAATCCTTTGCAAACTGAATCAGGGCATCAAAGCTTTTTTCTCCAAACACACTTTGGCAAATCGCCTGATACTCTAAAGCATTTTTTGCGTTTAAGCTAATGGAAACCACGTCTACAAGCCCTGCCAGGCGAGGGGGAACGGGTTCTTTTTCAATCAAATCCGCCTGTCCGTTGGTGTTAATCCGAACGGGAACATGGTAGTTTTCCTTGATATGCTTTGCAGCTGCAAGCAAAACGTCTAGGCGCATGGTTGGCTCGCCGTATCCGCAGAACACAACTTCTTTAAATTCATCGGGATTAAAGCGGTCAATGTCCGCAATAATCTCCGCCTCTGTCGGCTCGGTCTCAAGCCACAGATTCACATCGCCAATGCCGCAATCCTTGTCACGAACACAAAAGCTGCATGCGTTTGTACAGCGGTTGGTTAAATTGATATATAACGATTGTTCTAAAACATAACAAATAGTCAAATTACTCACCTGATACCATAAAAATTTTTGCCGTTTTCCAGCGTGATGCGTGCAAGCTCCTCAGCATCCATGCCCTTAAGCTCTGCAATTTTTGCGCAGGTATATGCCACATTGGCGGAATTGTTTCTCTTTCCGCGAAATGGCTCCGGTGTAAGATACGGACTGTCCGTTTCAATCAAAAGACGCTCCACCGGCACAAAGGACGCCACATCGCGCACCTTAGCAGCATTTTTAAACGTTACCTGCCCTGCAATGGAAATATAAAAGCC
>JAZNIA010000124.1:0-14118 GCA_045577195.1 Congzhengia sp. | reverse complement strand
TGTGTTATGAAAAAACTTCGCCTCTCGACGTACCAATGTACGCCTTCGGGTAGCCAAAAGCAAGGTTTTATCTTGCTTTTGCTCAGTTTTTCCATTCTGCACTATTTTCCGTCCAGCCCAAAGGAGCTGTAGCAAAATGATATAATCATTTTGCTACAGCTCCTTTATTTTTCGATTTCAATTTATTTTTTCAATCGCTCCGGCAGCTGCACCAGCACAATCGCTGCAAACATCAGCGCGCAGCCGCATATCTGCCACGCTGTCATGCTCTGCCCTAAAAGTACCCAGCCTGCCAGCGCCGCAAACACGGACTCTAGGCTCATTAAAATAGATGCCGAGGTCGGGTCGGTATATTTCTGCCCGATAATCTGCAGGGTGTATGCCACGCCGCAGGACATGATGCCCGAATACAAAATCGCAGGCGCGCAGCTTACAATTGCGCTCAGATTCGGCGATTCAAACAAAAACATTGCAATCAGGTTTATCGTTCCTGCCACCAAAAACTGCGTGCAGGAAAGCTTGACCCCGTCCACCTGCGGCGAAAATTTGTCGATTGCCAGAATGTGAAACGAGAAAACAATTGCACACAAAAAGGTGAAAAGATGTCCAATGCGCAGGGAAATATCCGTGCCAAACAGGCACAGAAAATACATGCCCGCGATCGCCAGCAGGACACCGACCACAATCTTTCCCGTCAGCTTTTTTCCTGCAAAGACGCCGAAAACCGCAACAAAAATGATATACAGTGCGGTTAAAAATCCGCTCTCGCCTGCGGTGATTGCCTCCTGACCGAATAAATCCTTCATGCCGATGGTTTGCAGCGTTGCAGCAACGCAAAGAAGCAAGCCGCAAACTATGCCATATCGAAAAAGCTTTTTCCAATTGCAGGGTTTATAGGTGCCTGCCCTTTTCTTGCCCGCGTCTATCGCAAAAATCACGGGCAGCAGCACAATGCCGCCAAGCAGGGTTCTCAGTCCATTAAAGGTGTTGGGTTCTACATACTCCATGCCGACGCTCTGGGAAACAAACGAAACGCCCCAAACCAGTGCAGTGAGCAGAAGCAAGAGATTTCCCCGTAGCTTTTTGTTCATGTGGGTCTCCTTTATTTTAAAACGGTATTTTCTTTTCCCAAAAGGGCGGAAAGTTCAAAAATTGCCTCCTGTCCGCCATTGGTCCAAAGCTGTTTCGGCGCGAGGTACGCCGAGCGCTTTTCTTCGATATAGATGTACACGGGAACGTCTCCCGGATGCTTTTGCAGCACTTCCTTTGCGCGGTCTAATAGAAAATCCTTTCCCAGCGCAAACTTCAGGTAGAGCTTTTTGCCGTCCGCTATCTCGGGCTGCGCCGAAAATGCGCTTTTGGATAAAGGTTTTGGTGCGCGCTGCTGCCATTTATTTGCGCGCGGTTTGGGCGCAGCTGCCCCGTGCTCTAAGGGAACCACCTCGTCGCACAAAATTTTTGGTTCTTCGTCCTCCCGCATGGAGAGCTTGCCCACGCAAATTAAGGGCATGTCCTCCTTAAGATACGCCTTGCACCGCTCGTACACGTTGGGGAACACAATCAGCTCGCCTCTTCCCGACAAATCCTCCACGGTGACAAACGCCATCATTTTTCCGTTTTTTGTAATCTTGGTTTTCACACCGCTACAAAGCGCGCAAACGCTTATCTCCGCTCCGTCATAAATACGGTCGGAATGGATCGGCTCTTCCGTCTCTATTTCCTCGTTTTTCGAGAACTCCGCAAAGGAAATGGTGGAAATTTCGCTGATTTCCTTGGAAAACTCGTTTAACGGGTGACCGGAAATATAGTATCCGATGCTTTCCTTTTCCAGCTGCAAAAGGTCTCGCTTGGGATATTCGGGAAAGTCCTCGGAATCGGGCAAAAGCGCAGAATATTCCTCGTCCTCATTGCCCCAAAGGGACATCTGCCCCGCAACATTTTTGCGCGCGTCCTCCAAAAAGCCGTCGATGATGCCCTCATAGTCCATAAGCAGGCAGGAGCGTTTTTCGCCTATCGCATCAAATGCGCCCGCTTTAATTAGGAACTCGTGCACGCGTTTTGTGACGTTTAGGGGCGTTACGCGTTTTGCAAAATCACGGTAGCTTTTAAATTTCCCGTTTTCCTGCCGCTCTGCGCAAATCGCCTCCACGCAGCCAATGCCAACGTTTTTAATGACCGCCAAGCCAAACCGGATGTTGCCGTTTTGCACGGCAAAGCCCGCCATGCTTTCGTTGATGTCCGGCGGGAGCACGCGGATTCCCATGCGCGCCGCCTCATTGGAATACACCGCCACCTTTTCAGGCGAATCCAGCACGGAGGAAAGCAGTGCCGCCATGTATTCGGCGGGGTAGAAGTGTTTTAAGTACGCCGTCTGGTAGGTGACAAACGCGTATGCCGCCGCGTGGGATTTGTTAAAAGCGTAGCTTGCAAAGTCCATCATTTCGTCAAAGATGGCGTTTGCGGTTTTTTCGTCAACACCGCGGGCAAGCGCACCGTCCACCTCCACGGTACCGTCCTCCCGGGTGATACCGTAGATAAAGTTTTTGCGTTCGGCAATCATGACGTCTTCTTTTTTCTTGCTCATGGCACGGCGCACCAAATCAGCGCGTCCCAAAGAATAGCCGCCCAGCTTGCGCACGATTTCCATAACCTGCTCCTGGTACACCATGCACCCATAAGTCACGTTTAAAATCGGCTCTAGAGCAGGATGCTGGTAGCTGACCTTTGCAGGATTGTTTTTGTTTGCCACATACCGCGGAATCTGGTCCATCGGACCGGGGCGGTACAGCGAGATGCCCGCTATAATATCTTCAATACTCTCAGGCTTTAGCTCTTTCATGAACTGCTTCATACCCGCGCTTTCCAGCTGGAACACGCCCTCGGTTTCGCCGCGGGAAATCATTTTGTAAACGCCCGGCTCCTCTAGGGAAATGGCGTCAATATCAATCTCCTCCCCCGTGGAGGCTTTGATGATGTTTAAAGCGTCTTTTATAATGTCAAGGTTTCGAAGTCCTAAAAAGTCCATCTTCAAAAGTCCCAGCTCTTCCACTGTATCCTTGGGGAACTGGGTGATTAACACGTCATCGTTTTTCTGCAGGGGGACGTATTCCGTCAAAGGCTTTTGCGAAATCACCACACCTGCCGCGTGCGTGCCCGCGTTGCGGATTAAACCCTCTACGGCGATAGCATCGTCAAGGAGCTCTTTTACCGTGTCGTCGGTTTCATATTTCGCCCTTAAATCGGGGTTGATTCCAAGCGCCTTTTCAATGGTCATTTTCAGGTCAAAGGGAATCAGCTTTGCAATCACGTCGGTGTCGCCATAGGGAATATCTAACACTCTGCCCACGTCGCGCACAGCGTTTTTCGCTTTCATTTTATTAAAGGTGATAATCTGGGAGACGCAGTCTCTTCCGTATTTCTCCACCACATAATCAATCACCCTCTGCCGCTCTTCCTTGCAGAAGTCCACGTCAATATCAGGCATGCTGACACGTTCGGGGTTTAAAAACCGCTCGAAAATCAGTCCGAACCGAATGGGGTCAATGTTGGTAATTCCCAGACAGTAGCTTACGATACTGCCCGCCGCCGAGCCTCTTCCCGGACCGACGGGGATTTTGTTGTCTTTTGCGTACTTGATAAAATCCCAGACAATCAGAAAATAGTCCACATAGCCCATGGAAGCAATGACCTTCAGCTCAAAGGCGAGCCGCTCCTCTGCAGAGCTGTTTCCTGCGCCGTACCGCCGCACGAGACCTTCTCTGCAGAGCTGTTTTAAATAAGAAAACGAGTCGCCATCGCCAGGAACAGCAAACTTCGGCAGCTTGAGCACGCCGAACTCAAAGTCTACCTCACACATGTCGGCAATTTTTTGCGTATTTTCCAGCGCCTCGGGCACCTGAGAGAAAAGAGAACGCATTTCGTCCTCACTCTTTAGGTAAAATTCGTCTGTTTCAAACGCCATGCGGTTTTGTTCTTGTACCTTGCGGTTCATCTGGATACAAAGGAGCAAATCCTGGTACTTTGCGTCCTTTTTCTCGATATAATGCACGTCATTGGTAGCAACAAGCCCAACTCCCGTCTCTTTCGCTGCAGCAATCAAAAAGGCGTTGACTTTTTTCTGCTCGGCAATGCCGTGGTTCTGGATTTCCAAAAAGAAATTTTCTTTTCCGTACAGGTCGCAGTATTTTTGGATTAAGGCTTTTGCTTTTTCGCCGTTGTTCTCCAAAATTGCCTGGGGAATTTCGCCCGCAAGGCAGGCAGAAAGGCAAATAAGACCTTCCTTATGGCGGGAAAGCGTTTCAAAATCCACCCGCGGTTTATAGTAAAACCCGTCCGTAAAACCGAGGGAGGAAAGTGAAATCAGGTTTCGGTATCCTTCCATATTTTTGGCAAGGAGCACCAAATGGTGGGTGGTGTTTCCGCCGTCGTGGCTTTTGTCGTGCATACTCTTTGCCGCGACATACACCTCACAGCCAATCAACGGCTTGATGCCCGCGCTTTTTGCCTCTTTATAAAAATCAATCACGCCGCACATGTCGCCATGGTCGGTGATGGCAAGTGCAGTCTGCCCCAGCTCCTTTGCCTTGGCCACCAGGGGCTTGATGCGGCAAAAGCCGTCTAGAAAACTGTATTCCGTATGGGTATGTAGATGAACAAAGCTCATGATGACCTCCTTTTTGGGGTTAGAATATGGTGATGCGTTTTGGGGTTTTGCGGAAGAGGAAGATGGTTTGTGGCGTTTCTGCCACGGATATATACCGATTCGGAAGGTTTTGATTGTAAATGTTTTTTCGTCCTTTCGTCTGGGCGAAAGGACCAAAGCCTCTTTGCGCGGTCGAAAAATCATGATTTATAGCCGATTCTCACCTAGATAGGGTTATCAACTACTTCTCCTACCAAATTTCGCGAGGTTATGCGCATATCTCCCAACGCAAACACAGAGGGAACTATCGTGTCCCATATATCCTTGTGCTGAAACTCCCGCATCGCACCAACCAATCGCGCCTTTACGCCAAGAAACGGTAGATTTATCTGTTCGCGTAGGCGGCGCGCGCAAAATCGGGGTTGGTATCCGTTTCCGCTGCTGACCGCCCCGATTTTAGGAAATCACGTGCACAGAGGTGCACGTAAAAATTTCCGGTGCAGGCGACGCCGAAAAAATCGCGCATATCAGTTGACACACAAAGAATATACACGCATTGTCTCTAATAAAAAACCATAAATCACCGTTTCTGCGTTCGGCGCAAGAGACTTTTGGTTACTTTGGAGCGTTGTCGAAATCTTTGATTTCGGTAATAATGCCCATGTCAAAACTTCCCGTGAAGCAAGCCGAAAGACGGCGATGCTGAACGGCTGAAGTTGACGACTTGGTCTTTTCAAAAGTAACACATAATTCACATTTACAAAACCTTACGAAACAGTATATATCCATGCCGCAAAAGAAACAATCTATCCTTATATCTCCGCGCCATCTTCCCATCCCAAACGCCAACGCACATAAAAATCGATTCTATTTTATATTTTACCTTGTTCTACAAAAAAAAGCAACACATTTTCTGATATTTTACCCCGAAACATTTGACTTTTTTTCGTTCGCCTTGTATAATAGTATAGTATAGATAGGAAAACTATACCCAAACGCGGGGTTTGGTTTTCTGACACTGAATCAAAAAAAGGCGGAACACAGTATGATAACAAGCAAACAACGCGCATACCTTCGTTCTTTGGCAAACGGCGTACCTGCCATTTTGCAGATTGGAAAAGAAGGGATTTCGCAAAACCTCATCAAGCAGTTAGACGATGCGCTCGAGGCGCGCGAGCTGGTGAAAAGCCATGTGCTCGAATCCGCACCCGTAACGCCGCGCGAGGCTTGCACGGAGCTTGCCCTGATATTGTCAGCAGAGCCTGTTCAGGTTATTGGCGGAAAATTCGTTTTATATCGCGCCGCAAGAGAGAAAGACAAGCGGCAAATTGAACTGCCGAAATCGAAAAAATAACAGCGGAGGTGCAACCCGATGGGAAAAATCGGACTGTTTGGCGGAACGTTTGACCCCGTGCACAACGGGCACATTGCGCTGGCAGAGCAGGTATTAAGCGAATTTTCTTTGGACAAAATTTTGTTTTTACCTGCGGGCAACCCGCCCCACAAGCAGGGTGCACGCATCGTGGACGCACTGCACCGTTTTTCTATGGTAACGCTTGCCGCGGCGCACAATCCGCGCTTTTCGGTCTCGCGGTTTGAGCTGGACCGGACTGAGCCAAATTATTCTTACAAAACCATCTCCCACTTTAAAGAAACCTTTCCCGATGACGAAATTTTCTTTTTGGTGGGCGCAGACTCGTTTCGCGACTTTCCCGACTGGAAATGCTATCGCACCCTTTTGACGCTTTGCACCTTTTTGGTTGTACCCCGTCCGGGAATCAGCGGCACGCAATATCTGGAGAAATTTTGTGGCGATGAACCGCCGCCGCGGGTATTTTTCCTCAAAAATTTTGCATATGACATATCCTCCACCCAAATCCGCGCGCGGATTCAAAACGGCGAATCGATTTCGCATCTTGTGTCCCCTGCCGTGGAGGAATATATCAAAACCCATAAACTATACCGATAACACAGGAGCTTGGCATGACGATCGAACAAATGAAAGAAAAGCTCAGCACTATGCTGACGGAGCACAGATATGTTCACTCCCTCGGCGTGATGGAAACGGCGGAGCGCATGGCGCACCGTTTTGGAGCAGACCCGCAAAAGGCGGTTATCGCAGGTCTTCTGCACGACTGCGCAAAACAAATTGAAAAGGAAAAACAGCTTGCTATGTGCGACGCGCTCGGCGTTCCCTTAGACGACACAAAGCGCGAAAATTTAGGACTGCTTCATGCAGAGCTTGGCGCAGAGCTGGCAAAAACCGAGTTTGGGATTACGGATCCCGAAATTCTGGGCGCAATCCAATACCACACACTGGGCAGAAAAGACATGACGGCGCTGGAGAAGATTCTCTACCTTGCCGACATTACAGAGCCAAACCGCAAGCCCTTTGACGGGTTAGACGAGCTAAGAAAACTTTGCGACGAGCATTTAGACACCGCCCTTTTGTTTGGACTTGAGCTTACCATAGCGCACATTGAGCGCAAAGGGCGTATTCTACATACACAAACCATGGAGGCAGAAGCGTTTTACCGCAACCTGCTCCATAAGGAGGTCTATCACATGGAGCCACTCAGCGCTTTTGAGCAGGCAAAAAAAGCCGTGATGCTGTTAGACAGCAAAAAGGCAGCGGACATTACGCTTTTAAAGGTAGGCGATGTCACCATTTTAGCAGACTATTTCGTGCTCTGTACGGGTAATTCCAGCACACAGGTCAAAGCCCTTGCCGACACGGTAGAGGACGAGTTTGAAAAAATCGGCATTACGCCGCTTTCCAAGGAAGGACGAAACGGATACAGCTGGGTGCTGCTTGATTACGGCGACTTGATTGTTCACGTTTTCGACCGCCCCACCCGCGAGTTTTACAGTCTCGACAAGCTCTGGAACGATGCTTTAGAGCTTGACATAAACGACATCATAAACGAATCAAATTAACATATCTGGGAGGAACATCATGGACTACAATTTTCAGCAAATCGAAAAAAAGTGGCAGAAAAAATGGTACGATGAAAATACCTTTGCCGCAAAAGAGGATTATACGCTGCCGAAGTTTTACGGTTTGGTCGAGTTCCCTTACCCCTCGGGTCAGGGTCTGCACGTTGGCCACCCCAGAAGCTACACGGCGCTGGATATTATCGCAAGAAAGAAGCGCCTGGAGGGCTATAACGTGCTTTATCCCATGGGTTGGGACGCTTTCGGTCTTCCCACGGAGAACTACGCAATTAAAAACAAAATCCATCCCAAGCTTGTAACGGAAAATAACATTAAAAACTTCAAACGCCAGCTCCAGTCCATCGGTTTTTCCTTTGACTGGACCAAAGAGGTTTCCACCACCGACGAGCGGTTTTACAAATGGACCCAGTGGATTTTCCTTCAACTGTTTAAAAAGGGTCTTGCCTACAAGCAGGAAATGCCCATTAACTGGTGCACGGGCTGTAAGGTAGGTCTTGCCAACGAAGAGGTTGTAAACGGCGTTTGCGAGCGCTGTGGCAGCGAGGTTGTGCAGAAAAACAAGAGCCAGTGGATGCTGAAAATCACAGAGTACGCACAGCGGCTCATCGACGATTTGGACGACTTAGAATACATAGAAAAAGTCAAAGTCCAGCAGAAAAACTGGATTGGTCGTTCTGAGGGCGCAGAGCTTGATTTTAAAATCAAAGAGGTTAGCGACACCATTCGTGTTTATACCACTCGCGCCGATACTTTGTTTGGCGCAACCTATATGGTGCTCTCTCCCGAGCATAAGCTGCTCGAAACCTACAAGTCGCAGATAGAAAACATCGACGAGGTAGCAGCATACCAGAAAGAGGCAGCAAGAAAGTCTGAATTTGAGCGCACCGAGCTTTCCAAGGAAAAAACGGGCGTTCGCCTGATGGGTATTACCGCAATCAATCCTGTAAACGGCAGAGAAATTCCCGTATTTATCTCTGACTACGTTCTAACCAGCTACGGTACCGGTGCCATCATGGCAGTTCCTGCCCACGATGACCGCGACTGGGAGTTTGCGAAAAAATTTGACCTGCCGATTATTGAGGTTGTTGCCGGCGGCGAGGACGTGCAAAAGGCAGCATATACCGATACCTACAGCGGCAAGATGGTAAATTCCGGCTTTTTAGACGGCATGGAAGTGAAAGATGCCATCCGCGCCATGATTTCATATTTAGAGGAAAAAGGAATTGGCACGAGAAAAGTAAATTATAAACTTCGCGACTGGGTGTTCTCCCGCCAGAGATACTGGGGCGAACCGATTCCGCTGGTTTATTGTGAAAAATGCGGCTGGGTTCCCCTGCCGGAGGAAGAGCTTCCGCTGACACTCCCTGAAACCGACAGCTTTGAACCGGGTGAAAACGGCGAATCTCCCTTGGCAAAAATGACCGACTGGGTAAATACCACCTGCCCCCATTGCGACGCGCCTGCCACCAGAGAAACAGACACCATGCCCCAGTGGGCGGGTTCTTCCTGGTACTTCTTGCGCTACATTGACCCCGAAAACGATTCTGCCATTGCCGCACAGGAAAAGCTGGACTACTGGCTGCCTGTTGACTGGTACAACGGCGGTATGGAGCACACGACGCTCCACCTGCTCTATTCTCGTTTCTGGCACAAGTTCTTATACGACATCGGTGTGGTTTCCATGCCTGAGCCGTACAACAAACGTACCTCCCACGGTATGATTCTGGGCGAAAACGGCGAGAAGATGTCCAAGTCCCGCGGAAACGTTGTCAACCCCGATGATATGGTAGAACAGTTCGGCGCGGACACCTTCCGTACCTACGAAATGTTTATCGGCGCCTTTGACCAGGCAACCCCCTGGGCAATCAGCGGCGTAAAAGGCTGCTACCGGTTTATCGAGCGCGTCTTTAACCTGATGACCATTTTAACTGACGAAGAAGGTCTTAGCCACGACTTGGAAAGCGCGTTCCACAAAACCATCAAAAAGGTGACGGACGATTTCGATAAAATGAAGTTTAACACAGCGATTGCCGCTTTGATGGCGCTCATTAACGACATCTACAAAAAGGGCAGCATCACAAGGGGCGAGCTGAAAATCTTTATTACGCTTTTAAACCCCGCAGCACCGCATTTGACGGAGGAAATGTGGGAAATGGCAGGCTTTGACGGTTATCTAAATGAAACCGCCTGGCCGAAATACGATGAGAGCAAAACCGTGGACGCAACGGTGGAAATCGTGGCGCAGATTAACGGTAAGGTAAAAGACAAAATTCTGATTTCTGCTGACCTTTCCCGCGAGGAAATGGAAAAGGCGGCTTTGGAAAACGAAAAAATTAAAGAGCTGACTGCCGGCAAAACCATCGTAAAGGTGATTTGCGTACCGGGTAAGCTGGTAAATATTGTTGTAAAATAAAAAAGGTGCTACATAGGTTACACCACACAAAGCGACAATTGCATAGTAGAAGAGCTGTAGCAAGATGTTTTCATTTTGCTACAGCTCTTTTGGGATGAACGAAAAAAAGCGCAGATTGGACAAACTAAGCCCGCAGGGGTTACAAAATGTAATGTGCATGTTACCCAATCACCGTTGCACTCCGCGGCATTGTATTATACTGCGGCACAACCAAATCGGATGCCCGCTCCATCGGCTGTTGCATGCGCTGAGGCGTTTGCTGCGGTGCCTGCTGCATGCTATGCGGTGCCTGCTGCATTCTTTGCTCCATTTGCTCGCCCGACATGTTCTTGCGTTCTGCCGCCATGCGGTTTCCCTCTGCCCGCTCTGGTATGTCAACGGATTCAATCGCGTCCATGCGCATCGCTTTCACGCCCGAATCCGTTCTGATTACCGCAATATCATCGCCTACCGCCTCTAACATCCCGGAAAACGGCCGAACCGATCCCCGTCCGGAAACCGTGACGTGCTCGCCTACGTGTTGTTTTAAAAAGTTTTGCATGGCAATCTCCCTTTAATTGAGTATTTGTTTTCCAGCATGGTCAATATAAAAATTGTCTTTATAGAGCAAATCCGACGCTTTTAGAAAGGTGTACCCCTCTTGCCTTAGCTTTTCAATTACCTGCGGCAGTGCCTGCGGCGTGTTTTTTGCGCCGTTATGAAACAGCATGATCGAGCCGGGCTTTACCCGATTTGTCACGCGGTCTACAATCTCCTGCGGCTCTAGATTTTTCCAGTCTAAGCTATCCACGTCCCACTGAACCGTGAGCATGCCCTGGCTTTGCGCTTCGCGGATAACCGCATTGTTATACTCACCGTAGGGTCCGCGAAACAGCGTTGGGCGCGTGCCCGTGAGATTTTCGATTTTATCGTTGCATTTTACAATTTCCTCTTTGATTTTCTCTTCGGAAAGCTGGTCAATGTGCGGGTGTGTGTCGGAATGGTTCATAATTTCGTGCCCCGCGTCTACAAACTTTTTCACCGATTCGGGGTACTTTTCCACCCAGCTCCCCACCATAAAAAAGGTGGCGGGTACGTCGTATTTTCCTAAAATCTCGATTAGAATGTCCGTGTCGGTATCGTCCCACGCGGCGTCAAAGGTCAGACAACAAACCTTCTCCTCTCCACGGTCCACGCTGTAAATAGGCAAAAGCTTATCCCCGCCGTCCTGATACACCTGCGCGCCGCCAAAGCTGCCGATACAAATCAAACTCACGGCGCAAATTGCCAGAGTCACATACGCCAGTGCCCGTTTTTTGTTCCATACAAATATTTTCATGTTCTCACGCACCTTTTTTCATCTTTTCATACAAAAGAAAAAGAAAATGCACTTTTAAAATGAAAGCACATTTTCTCATTCGTATGATATATTTTATTTGATGTGAGCAGAATTTAGAACTTAAAACTCATTTTCTCTGCCGGCTTTTTTGTCCAGCTTTGCTTTAACGGCAATCGGCAGACCAAACAGGTTGATAAAGCCCTGAGAATCCATCTGGTTGTAATCCTCATCCTCACCGAAGGACGCGGTCACCTCGTCATAGAGTGTGTACGGGCTGGTTACGCCTGCGTTGATGATGTTACCTTTATAAAGCTTTAAGCGAACGTCACCGGTAACGGTTTTCTGGGTTTCGTCCACAAACGCGCAAATTGCTTTGCAAAGGGGTGTGAACCACTGACCGTTGTACACGATGTCAGCCATCTTCTGCGCAACCATTGCCTTAAAGTGCGCCGTTTCCTTGTCAATACAGATGGTTTCCAGCACTTCATGTGCGTGGTAGAGAATGGTACCGCCGGGGGTTTCGTACACACCGCGGCTCTTCATGCCGACCAGTCTGTTTTCCACCACGTCAAAGATACCGATTCCGTTTTTGCCACCGTATTCGTTAAGCTTTTTCACCATGGAAACGCCGTCTAACGCCTCGCCGTTTAATTTCACAGGAATGCCCTTTTCAAAGGAAATGGTGATATAAGTTGCTTCATCAGGCGCTTTTTCAGGAGAAACGCCCATTTCAAGAATTTTATCAAACATCGGCTCGTTGTTGGGGTCCTCCAAATCCAGACCCTCGTGAGACAGATGCCAGAGGTTTTTGTCCTTGGAATAGTTGGTTTCGCGGGTAATTTTCAGCGGAATGTTGTGCGCCTCCGCGTAATCAATTTCATCGTCACGGGACTTAATATCCCAGATACGCCAGGGTGCGATGATGGCAAGCTCAGGGTCAAACGCCTTGATGCCCAGCTCAAAACGAACCTGGTCGTTTCCTTTACCGGTGCAGCCGTGGCAAATTGCGTCAGCGCCCTCTGCGTGTGCAATTTCAACGAGACGCTTTGCAATCGCGGGACGGGCAAAGGACGTACCGAGTAAGTATCCTTCATATTTTGCGCCTGCTTTTAAGGTAGGCCAGATGTAATCCTCTACAAAGGTTTTGTTGAGGTCTTCGATATAGAGCTTGCTTGCGCCGGTCTTGATTGCTTTTTCTTCCAAGCCGTCCAGCTCTGTGCCCTGACCAACGTCAGCCGCAACAGCGATAACCTCACAGTTATTATAATTTTCCTTCAGCCACGGAATGATAATCGAAGTATCGAGTCCGCCGGAGTATGCCAAAACAACTTTTTTGATTTCTTTCATAATCCAAAACTTCCTTTCAAAGTAAAAAATCAACTCATACATACCATTATACATGATATACACAAAAAGTCAAGGTTTTTTTCACAGAAATCCTGTATATTTTGTATTTTTATGCAAGTTTGCGCGAATATTATTCATTTAATTTCCGATTTTGTGCATTTTTATGCAAATTTTACAGATTGCGAAAACTTGAGAAATATGATAAAATAGATAAAACTCGGAATAAAGTCAAAAAAGGAGAAAAACATGAAACGCTTTAATGGACTGGTCCTGTGCTCCGATGTAGACGGAACGCTGATTAACGAAGAAAATATTGTGCCGAAGGAGAACCTGGAGGCGATTGCCTATTTTCAGGCACACGGCGGGAAATTCACCTTAGCCTCTGGCAGAGTTCCCGAGGCGCTGTACCCCGTGCTTTCCGGCATCAGGCTGGATTTTCCTGTCATATGCCACAACGGTTGCAGTATCTATGACACAAACGCGCACACTTATATTGAAACGGTCTCCCTTTCCCGCAAGGCTTCCCACGCAGCGGAGGAGGTTATGAAGATTTCCCCCGACAGCGGCGTTGAGGTGATGACCTCCGAGGGGATTTTTGTGGTCCGCCGAAACCACGCCACAGACCGTCACCTTTCCTTTGAAAAAATTTCGGGAAAGCCGGCTCCATCCTTTGAATCGACTCCGGCAACCTGGCTTAAAATTTTGTTTGCCGATGAGCCGGACGCCATCACCAAAATCCAGCAAAAAATGGAATACTCGCCTTATCGGGCAGACTACACGATTATCCGCACCCATCCGTATTACTTTGAAATTTTTAACAATGCCGCCAGCAAGGGAAGCGCGCTAAAATCCCTTTGCGCGCGATATTCCATCCCGACTGAACGCGTCATCGCCGTGGGCGATAACGACAACGATATTTCCCTCCTGCAAGCGTCGGGAACGGGCTTTGCTGTAAAAAACGCGTCCAAAGACGCAAAAGCCGCAGCAACAGCCGTTACCACACGCACCAACAACGAGGGTGCGCTTGCAGAGGTGATTGCAAGTCTGTAGGATACAAAAAAGAGCTGTAGCAAAATGATTTCATTTTGCTACAGTTCTTTTTTCCTGCTTGTCATGGTACATGACATTATTTTTTAGATAATCTCGCGTCAGCAATTCCTACGTTTGTATGCGCATACTGTGATCCTACATACACGTTCGGAATCTCAACCTTTATTTTCAGTAATTTGTAGTTTGCTACATCAATATTAAATGAAGTAGATTTGCTGCCACTGGAAAGAATCGGCGATGTATACACCAGTTTTCCATCACCATATATCTTAATAATTACGTGCTGTTCTCGCCCATCCGTCGGTTTATCAACATCCAGCGTACATACTGTACCGCTGAATTCTTTGTATTTTTGGTTTAGTAAATATGAAACCTCTTGATAGCACAACATCG
>JAZNIA010000123.1:0-5833 GCA_045577195.1 Congzhengia sp. | reverse complement strand
CCGCCAGATACACCAAAACGCTCACCGCGCCGCGCCGATTGCCTAAAAGCATACCCGATAAAAGGACAAACAGCGTTTGCATGGTAACGGGGACAACAAAGACGGGAATCCGAATCAAGGCACCAACCGCCACCAAAACGGAAAAGAGCGCGCACAATATCAGGCTGACCGTTTTTTTTCGGTTTTTCTGCACCGTTTCTCCTCCCCGTCGGAATTGGAATAATTCATGCAAATATCCCAGTCCATTTTCTGTTATTGTAACAATGCATACCCTTTTTCAATCGCAGCCTTTGTCTGCGCACTTGCGGGTCCTCCGGGGAGGTTGCGTTCCTCCACGCAGGTTGTAACGTCAATGGCAACATAGATGTCCTCTTCAATCAGCTCAGAGAATTCTTTGAATTCTTCCAGTGTAAACTCATCTAAATCGCGGTTCGTTTCCACTGCCTTTGCCACCATTTTCCCAACAATCGCATGAGACGAGCGGAAGGGAACGCCCTTTTTCACCAGATAATCGGCAATATCCGTTGCGTTGGTAAATCCACCCGTTGCGCCCTTTTTCATGCGCTCTTTTTTCACCTTCATGGTTTTGATCATGTTGGTAAACACGGGCAGGCACAAAGTCACGGTATCCAGCGCATCAAACACAGCCTCCTTGTCCTCCTGCATATCCTTGTTATACGCAAGGGGCAAGCCTTTCATGGTAGTCAAAAGCGCCATTAGGCTGCCGTAAACTCTTCCGGTTTTGCCGCGGATCAGTTCTGCCACGTCGGGGTTCTTTTTCTGCGGCATAATTGATGAGCCTGTTGAATAACTGTCGTCCATTTCAACAAAGGAAAATTCATGACTGGACCAGAGCACAAGCTCCTCGCAAAAACGCGACAAATGCATCATCAGCATGGACAGCACCGACAAAAACTCGATGGCAAAATCACGGTCGGAAACACCGTCCATGGAATTGTCCGTAATCGAGTCAAAGCCAAGCTTTTCTGCCACAAACGCGCGGTCTAAGGGATAGGTTGTTCCCGCCAAAGCGCCCGAGCCGAGCGGCATAACGTTTATGCGTTTTCTGCAGTCGCCCAGTCGGTCTAAATCACGCGCGAACATCTGAAAATAAGCCATCACATGATGCGCCAGCGTCACGGGCTGCGCCTTTTGTAAATGCGTATAGCCCGGCATAATCGTATCAATATGCGTCTCTGCTACCGAGAGCAGAGCACGCATGGTGTCTTTGAGCATACCCGAAAGCTTATCGCTTTCATCGCGCAGATAAAGCCGCAAATCCAGCGCCACCTGGTCATTGCGGCTGCGGCCCGTATGAAGCCGTTTGCCCACATCACCGATGCGCTCAATCAGGATTGTTTCAATATTCATGTGTATATCCTCGGCATCAATCAAAAATTCCACCTTGCCGTTTTCCACATCTTCTAAAATCTCGCCTAAGGTTTTTACGATAAGCGCTGCGTCCTCCTGCGGAATAATTCCCTGCCTGCCCAGCATTTGCGCATGCGCCATACTGCCGCAAATATCCTGACGGTACATCCGCGCATCAAACCGGATGGAGGAATTAAAATCGTCTACCAAAGCGTCTGTCGCTTTTGAAAACCGACCGCCCCAAAGCTTCATTCTATGTCACCCAAACCTTTCTTTTGATTACCGATTGCATTTTTCATTTTGTTGTGATATAATTACAGATACTTATTATATATTAAATTTGGAAAAATCTCAATATTTTTATAAAATTTTTTTCAAACGGGAGAAAACAATGATTATTCTTGGAATTGACCCCGGGATTGCCATTGTGGGGTACGGTGCGCTGCATTATGACGGTCATCGCTTTCAGCCTTTGGAGTACGGCGCGATTACCACCCCTGCAGGCAACAAGTTAACCGACCGCTTGCGGGACATTTACGAAAGCGTCGGCATCTTAATCGAAAAGCATAAGCCGGACGCGTTTTCCATTGAGGAGCTGTTCTTTAATACCAACGTGACCACCGCCATTCATGTGGCGCATGGACGCGGCGTGTGTTTGCTGGCGGCATCTATTTTGAACGTGCCGATATTTGAATACACGCCCTTGCAGGTAAAGCAAGCTGTTTGTGGCTACGGCCGCGCTGACAAGGCGCAGGTTCAGCGCATGGTAACCTCCATGCTGAACCTAAACGCAACGCCAAAACCCGATGATGTGGCAGACGCATTGGCGATTGCCATGTGCCACGGGTATTCGGCAAAATACCAGTCCTTAATCAAGGAGGAAGGAATCTAGCCATGATTGCATTTGTAGACGGTACCGTAGAATATATTGAAGAATCCGCCGCCATAATCTCTTCTGGCGGGTTTGGTTGCAAGGTGTTTATGACGCCTGCCGCACTTTCTTCTCTTAGCACAGGTGCCTCGGTAAGAGTGCACACCTATCTGCGTGTTGCCGAGGATTTGTTTGACCTGTACGGGTTTTTGACTCGCGAAGAGCTGGAAATGTTTAAAATGATTATTATGGTAAGTGGCGCAGGTCCTAAGGCTGCTTTGGCAGTTTTGTCTGCGCTGTCTCCGCAGGCGCTCATCCTCGCCGTTGTGACGGACGATTATAAATCCATTACAAAAGCGCAGGGGATAGGGCCTAAACTTGCCCAGAAAATTGTGCTGGAATTAAAGGATAAGTTTAAGGGCAGGGAAATTGACCTTGGCGAAAGCGGCACTTCTTTTGCTACGCCCACTGCCGGAAACGATGCGGTTGACGCTTTGGTGGTACTGGGATATTCCCAGAGCGAGGCTGCGCGGGCGGTTGCATCGGTTTCGCCCGATTTGAGCACGGAAGATACGATAAAAGCAGCTTTGATGCGCTTGATGAAGCAGTAGGAGGTTAGAGCATGCCCATTGAACAAGGATTTGAAGAAAGAATTGTGACGTCCAGAACCCTAGGGGAGGACAATGAGGTTGAATATAGTCTGCGTCCGAAAATTCTCTCAGAATACATCGGTCAGGAAAAGGTAAAAGAAAATCTTACCGTTTATATCGAGGCGGCAAAGGCGCGCCGCGAGGCACTGGACCATGTGCTGTTATACGGTCCTCCGGGACTGGGCAAAACTACGCTCGCGGGCATTATCGCCAACGAAATGGGTGTGAGTATCCGCGTGACCTCCGGACCTGCCATTGAAAAGGCAGGCGATTTGGCTGCGATACTGACCAGTCTTTCTCACAACGATATTTTGTTTATCGACGAAATTCACCGTCTCTCCCGCAGTGTGGAGGAAATTCTCTACCCCGCTATGGAGGACTATTCTTTGGATATTATTTTAGGGAAAGGGCCTGGGGCGCACTCGGTGCGGTTGGACCTGCCACGGTTTACCCTGATTGGCGCAACCACGAGAACCGGACTTTTGACAGCGCCTCTGCGTGACCGGTTTGGCGTAATCAGTCGCTTAGAACTTTACACCCCGCAGGAGCTTTCCGAGATTGTCGTTCGCTCGGCGGATATTTTGGGCACGAAAATTCAGCCCAGCGGTGCTTTGGAAATCGCCCGCCGTTCCCGCGGAACACCCCGTATCGCCAACCGTATGCTAAAACGCGTCCGCGACTTTGCGGAAGTAAAAGCAGACGGCATTATCACAGCTGAGATTGCCGATGAAGCGTTGTCGCATATGGAGGTGGATAAATTGGGGCTTGATAACGTGGATCGCAAAATGATGCTGTTTATCATTGAAAATTTCGGCGGCGGTCCTGTTGGACTCGACACGCTGGCTGCCTCCATTGGTGAGGACGCTACCACCATTGAAGACGTTTATGAGCCGTATCTATTGCAGCTGGGCTTTTTAAACCGCACACCACGCGGAAGAATGGCGACCGCAAAAGCATACGAGCATTTTGGCATCCAACAAAAAACGGATATTGACGAAAATCAGAAAACCATTTTTGAACTGGATTAAAAGGAGCTTTTTATGAAGAAGCAAAACAAAAAAAGCATTATGTTTGCAATTGTCGCCGCTGTTGTTTTGCTAGCGGTAATCATAGTTGCCGTCTGTGTGCATCACAATATCAAAAAGGAAGAAGATGCAATCCGTGCCATGTCGTGCGAGGAATACCGCATGTTGTACCGTTTGAAAAACACCGAACCGGACGATCGCACGTCTGTCGACCAAATTCTGACCCTTACACATTACTACAAAGAAAACGCAAACCCCACCAGATGGGAAATGGTTTGGGAAAGGGAAAAAACAGGACTTTCCATTGCGCTAGCGCCCACAAGCCCTTTCCCGACACAAAAAGAAGAAGTCGGTCGTCAGGTATCTGTGCTTCTCGCGTTAATCCCTGATATAGACTTCGTTGTCTACCGTCAGGAGGGGCTGCAGGAGCTCCGCTGGCAGCAGTCCGAAATCGCCGAAAAGGATGTGCCATACATCGCTGAATCCGATGAAACTTACGCTGTGTACACAAAAGACGGTTATGCCTTCCAGCGATTCATGGACGATTTGATCCCCGTCTACAGAGGCGATAACTTGCATGACGTGGTAAAACAGGTGTTGCTCGAGCAGGCAAAAAAGACTTTCCCTGACGAGGAATGCGCCGTTGAGGGACACCGCATCGTCAACGCGGTTTCTGACGACGGACTCACCCGTTTATATGTTGTCTATTCCGTCAACAGCTACCGTTTTATCAACGGACAGTTGACGCAGATGGGGAAAACAGACCCCCGCCCCGCACTGTTTGCGCTGTCAAAACGCGCAGACGGAATGTATCAATTTGAACATGCGGATTTTCATTATTCCTGGGTGTCGTATGAAGATGCCGTACGGGAAATGTTTGTACAGGAGTACGCAGAACGCACGCTCGGTAACCACAAAGAAATTTTGTCTGCTCTGGTACAAGAGGAGATCGCACAGGCAACTGCCTATGTCGCATCACTTGGCAGAACCAACCCTGTCGGCACATTTTCCGACCTTGAACTGACCCGTTTGAGCAATATGGGTGTATCCGAACAAACGCTTGACATCATTCTCAGTGATGAAGCGCTGCTCCCCTATCCAATGTGGGTGGGAACGCAGGAGTTTGTGGAAAACGGCATACGGTATGTGTATGAAACGAGTTACCAAAATTCCGATGATAGCATTCTTCTGAAAAAGTATGAATACAATTCCAAGACGATTGCAGACCAGCGGAAAATTTCTGCAAAATAAGCAAAAACACGAGAGAATCTCGTACAAAATTATATCAACAGGGAGGACATAAACAATGGAACTCAAAGGCTCAAAAACCGAAAAAAACTTGATGGAAGCATTCGCAGGCGAATCGCAGGCAAGAAACAAATACACCTATTTCGCTTCCGTTGCAAAAAAGGAAGGCTATCAGCAGATTGCCGCAATTTTCGAGCAAACCGCAGCAAATGAAAAAGAGCATGCTAAACTCTGGTTCAAGGCACTTGGCGAACTGGGTGATACCAAGGCCAACCTGCTCCATGCGGCAGAGGGCGAAAACTATGAATGGACCGATATGTATGATCGTTTTGCAAAGGAAGCGGAGGAAGAAGGTTTTACAGAACTGGCTTCCCGCTTTAAAATGGTTGCAGAAATTGAAAAGACACATGAAGAACGCTATCGCAAGCTCTTAAACAACGTGGAAATGAACGCTGTTTTTGAAAAAGCAGGTGAAACCATGTGGGAATGCCGCAACTGCGGTCATCTGGTAATGGGCAAACAAGCGCCTGAGGTATGCCCCGTTTGCGCGCATCCGCAGAGCTATTTTGAAGTACGGAAAGAAAACTATTAAGTTTAAGCTTTTTACTGAAAAGGGGCTGTAGCAAAATGCACAGACCACACAAAGCATAAATAAGCAGATATAAAGC
>JAZNIA010000122.1:0-7614 GCA_045577195.1 Congzhengia sp. | reverse complement strand
ACATGTTTCGACTGCTATGTTATGATTATTATGTAATAATAAAATAATAAATTCCAATAAGAAAAGGAGAAATGAATATGGTATCCGAATACGAAATCAAAAAACAGATTTGTGACATCGGTAAAAGAATTTACGACAGAGGCATGGTTGCTGCAAACGATGGTAACATCTCTGTAAAAATTTCCGACAACGAATTTCTTTGCACACCTACAGGTGTGAGCAAAGGATTCATGACGCCTGACTACATCTGTAAAGTCGATGCAGAAGGTAATGTAATCCAGGCAAACAAAGGATTTAAACCCTCATCTGAAATCAAAATGCATATGAGAGTTTACAAAGAACGTCCCGACGTTAAATCTGTTGTTCACGCTCATCCGATGTACGGTACCGCATTTGCAATCGCAGGCATTCCGCTGACACAGCCGATTATGCCTGAAGCTGTTATCGCATTAGGTTGCGTTCCAATCGCTGAATACGGCACACCTTCCACGGTTGAAATTCCCGATGCTATTTCTAAATATCTGCAGCATTTTGATGCACTGCTCTTAGAAAACCACGGTGCATTGGCATACTCCGATTCCCTGCTTGCTGCATACCATAAGATGGAATCCTTGGAATTCTATGCACAGCTCTTGTTCTTATCCAAACAGCTGGGTGGTCCGAAAGAATTAAACAATAGCCAGGTTGAACGTCTGTATGAAATCAGAAGACAGTTTGGCATGAAAGGTAAACATCCTGCTAATGTCTGCCCCAACGTAAAGGCAGGTAATGCAAGCTGCCACACATGCGGCGTAATCCGCGGAAAAGATGACGCTTCTGCAAGCGATGTAAACAGTGACTTGGTTGCAGAAATCACCAAGAAGGTTATGGAACAGCTTGGTAAATAATCACGGAGGTCAGATTTATGGACAACCGTAATTTATCCGAAATCGTAGAAGCAGTTTTAAAGAATATTCCCCACACAGGCACAGACTTTAAAATGAGCTTATGTTTGGCAAAAAAGCTTGCTGCGAAAGTAGAAGCTAAAGCCAAAGAAATTGGTGTAAACGCAGTTGTTGCTGTTTCCGATAGCGGTGCACGTCCTGTTTTGGTTGAATGTATGGACGATGCTTACATTGCAAGTTATGACGTTGCTTTTCAAAAAGCATACACCGTGGTTGCACTGAAAATGTCGACCTCAACACTAAAAACCTTAAGTCAGCCAGGAGAATCTCTGTACGGTATTCAGTTTACAAACAACGGACAAATCGTCATCTTCGGCGGTGGTGTACCGTTGAAGGTAAACGGGAACGTAATCGGCGGACTTGGCGTCAGCGGCGGCAGCGAGGAACAGGATACATACTTAGCTGAATATGGCGAAAGCGTATTCGAAGAGCTTATCAAAAATCTAAAATAGGAGCTTATGCTATGGCTATTAATTCAAATGATATTGAAGCAATTGTAAAGCAGGTTCTTTCTGACATGAAAGCAGAAACTCCAAAGCGGTATGCAGGTGACATTCCGAAAACCGCAAAAGTTGCAATGCTTACAAAACTTGAGCACTATGATATTAAAGAATTCCCCATTCCCGAATTAGGTGATGATGATATCTTAGTTAAAGTTGAAGGTTGCGGCATTTGTGGTACTGATGCGCATGAATTTAAGCGCGACCCCTTCGGTTTGATTCCTGTTGTTCTGGGACATGAAGGAACAGGCGAAATTGTAAAAATGGGTAAAAACGTAAAACAAGACAGCGCCGGCAAACCATTGGCAATCGGCGACAAAGTTGTTACCTGTATGATTTTTAAAGACAATCCCGATATTACCATGTTTGACTTAAATAAGCAGAACGTGGGCGGTGCTGATGTTTACGGTCTTCTCCCCGATGATGACATCCACTTAAACGGTTGGTTTGCCGATTACATGGTGATTCGCGGCGGTTCTACAGTATTTAACGTAAGTGATCTGGACTTAGATTCCAGAATCTTAATTGAGCCCAGTGCAGTTTTGATTCACGCTGTTGAACGTGCAAAAACCGTGGGTATTTTAAGATTCAACAGCCGTGTTGTCGTTCAGGGTTGCGGTCCCATTGGTCTTTTATGCATCGCGATTTTGCGCACAATGGGTGTTGAAAACATTGTTGCAGTTGACGGTGAAGATAAAAGACTCCAGTTTGCAAAGGAAATGGGGGCTACAAGCTCCGTTAACTTTAAAAATTACAAAGGGATTGAAGAGCTTACAAACGCTGTATCTGACGCATTTGGCGGTTATCTTGCTGATTTTGCGTTTCAGTGCACAGGCTCCCCCATCGCACACTCAAATGTGTACAAATTCATCAGAAGCGGTGGCGGTCTCTGCGAGTTGGGCTTCTTTATCAATGGCGGCGACGCTACTATTAACCCCCACTTTGACATTTGTGCAAAAGAAATCACAACAGTTGGTTCCTGGGTTTACACCCTGCGCGATTACGCAACCACATTTGATTTCTTAAAACGTGCCAAGGGTATCGGTCTTCCGCTTGCAAAGCTGATCACGCACCGTTACCCGTTGTCTCAGATCAACGAGGCGCATGAAACAAACCTAAAAATGGAAGGTTTAAAAATTGCTATCATTAACAAATAAAATATTTACGAATCAAAATAGGAGGATATATTAAAATGGCAAAAGAAGCATTAGGAATGATTGAAACAAGAGGTTTAACCGCAGCAATCGAAGCTGCCGATGCAATGGTAAAAGCAGCTGAAGTTGTTTTAGTTGGCACAGAAAAAATCGGTTCCGGTCTTGTAAGCGTTATCGTTCGCGGCGACGTTGGTGCAGTGAAAGCTGCAACAGAAGTTGGTGCTGAATGTGCTGCGAAACTCGGTGAGCTGGTTGCAGTTCATGTTATCCCGAGACCTCATGCAGACGTTGAAAAGATCCTGCCAGCATTTTAATCAGAAGCAGGTGATTTAAAATGGCTGAAAAGAAAAAAAATACAAAAACCACAAAAAACGCAAAGGCAAACGACGAAACCACGTCAGTTAAAGAAAATTCAAATAAACCTATTCAAGAAACTAAGAAGGGAGATTTTAAAATGACACAGGAAGCATTAGGTATGGTTGAAACAAGAGGTTTGGTAGCGGCAATTGAGGCTGCTGATTCTATGCTCAAAGCAGCAAACGTTGTTTTGGTTGGAACAGAAAAAATCGGTTCCGGACTCGTAAGCGTTATGGTTCGCGGCGATGTTGGTGCAGTGAAAGCTGCTGTTGAAGCAGGTTCTAACAACGCTGCTAAACTTGGCGAACTCGTTGCTACACATGTAATTCCGAGACCGCACGGCGACGTTGAAAAGATTTTACCAGCTATCAAATAAGAAATCTTACTTAGAATTTTTATCCGTGCCGAAAGAAAATGCTTTCGGCACGGGCAAAATTCACCCCGATCTTAATTTGAATGTAAGGAATGAAAGACTATGATTATCGGAAAAGTTACCGGAAGTATTGTTTCTACAAGAAAAAACGAAAAGCTTGTCGGATGCAAGTTAATGGTTGTTGAAATTTTTGAATCCATGAATAACGGCAACTCTAAGATTATTGCAATCGATGATGTTGGTGCAGGTATCGGCGAAGTGGTTATGGTTGCCCAGGGCAGCGCTGCAAGAATCGGTTGCAATCTGGATAACTCCCCCGTTGATGCAGCGATTGTTGGTATAGTTGATAACGGTTCTGAATTGGAGTTGTGATATAAATGTCACTTGAAGAATTAAAACGCAAATTACGAGATGCCGGTGTCGCCGGAGCCGGAGGCGCAGGCTTCCCTGCTTATGCAAAGCTCACGAAAGATGCTGATACCATCATCTTAAATTGTGCTGAATGTGAGCCGCTTTTGAAGTTACATCGGCAGGTTTTAGCGGAAAATGCGTATGAAATTCTTTCCGCTCTCTCCTTGGTTGCAGAAGCAACCGAGGCGCAAACAGTCATTATTGCGATGAAAAAAACCTATAAAGACGCAATCAATGCAGTGCAATCTGTTTTAGATAAATTTAATAATTTTCAAATTTCGTATCTTCCTGAGGTGTATCCCGCAGGAGACGAAGTTGTTACGATTTATGAAGCCACCGGAAGAGTTGTTCCTCCCGGCAGCATTCCTATTTCTGTTGGAGTTGCTGTATTCAACGTGGAGACAGCGCTGAATATCTACCGCGCTATTTACGAGAACAAACCAGTTACACATAAGTATGTCACGGTTACCGGTGCTGTACATAATCCGATTACGGTAAAGGCGCCGCTTGGTACACCCTTCACTGAGTTGATTGCTTTGGCAGGCGGTGCAACCATCGAAAACTACGCCGTCATTTCAGGCGGACCAATGATGGGTGCTTTGGTAAATCCGTTGGACACCGTAAAGAAAACAACAAACGGGATCTTAGTCTTCCCTGAAAAACATTTGGTGGTTGAATCCAAGAAAACCCGAATTTCAGTTAGTATGAAACGTGCTATGGGAACATGTTGTCAGTGCCGTGCGTGTACTACTACTTGTCCGCGCGGACTTTTGGGACACCCCATCGAACCCCACTTGTTTATGAGAAGCGCAACCAGCGGTGACACAAAAGATTTAGCACCGTTTCTTAATACAATGTTTTGTTCCGGTTGCGGTCTTTGTGAAATGTACTCCTGCCCGCAAGGACTGGCACCGAGAACCTTAATTACGGAATATAAAAACGGACTTCGCGCAAGCGGTGTCCCAATTCCGAAGGAACCTAAAATAAAACCTATAGACAATCAAAGAAGTATGAAATTGGTACCTGTAAAGCGGTTAACCGCGCGTTTGGGGCTTACCAAATATGATAAACCCGCACCGATGATAGACACCAAGATTGTTCCGAAAAAACTTCGGATTGCAATGACGCAAAACATTGGTGCACCCATGACACCCACAGTGAAAGCAGGTCAAAAAGTTATCCCTAATGAATGTATTGCAAAAGCAGACGAAAAAGCTCTGGGACTTTCACTCCATGCTCCGCTCGGTGGCAAAGTGTTAGATGTAAACGAACATTTTATTTTGATTTCTTGTGAATCCTGATGAAAGAAAGGACGATTAGCAAATGAGTAATGCAATCGGCATGGTGGAATACCAAACCGTATCAACAGGTATCTTGGCAGCGGATATTTTGGTAAAAACCGCTGAAGTTGATATTATCGAAGCACAAACGGTATGCCCCGGAAAATATATTGTTATTATATCCGGTGAGCTGAGTGCTGTACGTGCCGCTGTTGATGCATCAAAATATCAGTTTGATGAAAAACTGATTGACAGCTTCGTACTCGGCAATCCCCACGAATCTATTTTCTCTGCTATTTACGGTACAACCCAAATTGAAGATGTGGAAGCATTAGGCGTTTTGGAAACATATTCTGCGGCTTCTATCATTGTCGCTGCTGATGTTGCGGCAAAAACGGCAGCAGTTGATTTAATTGAACTTAGAATTGCAAAGGGTATGTGCGGAAAATCCTATATGCTGATTACCGGAAGCGTTGCCTCAGTTACAGCTGCAATTGAAAAGACAAAGTGCCAGATTGAAGAAAATGGATTTTTCCTGGATAGTTCAATTATTGCAAAACCTGATGAAAAACTTTGGCAGACATTGCTTTAAACTTGATAGCACAAAAAAATGTAACATTACAGATATAATACAACAAAACAGACCGGAGGTTTGAACATGGAAATAAATGAAAGCTATATCAATCAGATTGTTCAAAGCATCATGAAAAACTTAGAAAACGCAGAACCTGCTCCCGGGCAGAGACTAAAAGGCGTTTTCACTTCCATGACAGAAGCGTTAGAGGCAGTCGATAAGGCGTACAAATTTTATCGTAGCTATTCCATCGAACAACGCGAAAAAATGATTGAAAATATCAGAAAACTCACCTTAGCCGAGGCTGAAACCATGGCTAAAATGGGTGTAGAAGAAACCGGGATGGGAAGAGTTGCCGACAAAATTATCAAGCACCAGCTCGTTGCAAACAAAACCCCAGGTACGGAGGATTTAAAGCCCGCAGCAATGTCCGGCGATGATGGTTTAACCTTAGTGGAAATGGCGCCCTTCGGTGTAATCGGAAGCATCACGCCTTCCACCAACCCCAGCGAAACAGTAATCTGTAACTCCATTGGTATGATTGCCGGCGGTAATGGTGTTGTCTTTAACCCCCACCCAAACGCTTGCAAGGTTGCAAACTATGCCGTGGATTTGGTAAACCGAGCAATTGTTGCAGCAGGTGGTCCGGAAAACTTAGTTGTTTCTGTATATAAACCGACCATGGATTCTTCAAAAGAAATGATGGCTTCTCCCATCGTAAAGATGCTGGTTGCCACCGGTGGACCCGGCGTTGTCAAGACACTTCTCTCCTCTGGTAAAAAAGCAATCGGCGCAGGCGCTGGCAACCCCCCTGTTATTGTTGATGATACGGCGGACGTGGTAAAAGCAGGACGCGACATTGTGCTGGGTGCAAGCTTTGACAATAATCTGCCTTGTATTGCCGAAAAAGAATGTTTTGCTTTTTCTTCCATTGCAGATGAATTGATTGACAGTATGATTAAAAACGGTGCATACATGCTCCAAGGTGACCAGGTTGAAAAACTCAAAAACATTGCGCTGCTTCAAAAAGACGGAAAATATTCCATCAATAAAAAATGGGTTGGAAAAGATGCTAGTCTCTTTTTGAAAGAATTGGGTATCGAGTCTGACGCAAGGCTTATCATCTGCGAAACAGATGAAATGCATCCCTTTGTACAGGTTGAAATGATGATGCCGATTCTGGCAATCGTTCGCGTAAACAACATTGAAGAGGCAATTAGAATGGCAGTGAATGCCGAACACGGCAATCGCCACTCTGCACATATTCATTCTAAGAATGTGGACCATTTAACCGCATTTGCAAAAGCAGTTGAAACAACCATTTTTGTAAAGAATGCTCCCTCTTATGCGGGCATCGGCGCCGGAGGCGAAGGATACACAACCTTTACGATTGCAGGTCCTACCGGCGAAGGCTTAACGGCAGCGCATTCCTTCACAAGAGCCAGAAGATGCGTTCTGGTTGACGGTTTTCACATTGTATAAACTTCTAAAATAAAGGATGAATGTTATGAACGCATTAGGATTAGTTGAAGTATATAGTTTTACCACAGCAGTTTGCGTTGCAGACCTAGCTGCAAAGACTGCTGATGTTAAGATTATAGCTTTTGACAGAAATAGACCGCTCAGCCCCGATGTTCCTGCTCCGCTGATTATGGTGGTAAAAATGGAAGGAAGTGTTTCTTCTGTGAAGGCTGCTGTTGAAACGTGTGTCGCATATGCAAAAGCTGAAAATAAATATGTTACATCTCATGTGATTGCGAATCCCGGCACAGATGTTGAAAAAATGGCATATCTTATGGATATCAACAAGGATAAATATAACAAAAAACTTCCAAAAACCTTTTTCGGAAAGAAGACGATTGTCGGTCAAGTTTCTGATATTGGTCTTTTAGAGGTACAAGGCCTGGTTGCATCGATTGAAGGCTTGGACGCCATGCTCAAAGCTGCAGATGTGCGCCTAATTCATACGGAAAAACGGCTTGGCGGTAGACTGTGTACACTGGTTATTAAGGGAAATGTTT
>JAZNIA010000121.1:0-3024 GCA_045577195.1 Congzhengia sp. | reverse complement strand
ACCAGGTAAGAACCTTTGAAAAGGGAATTGCGTTTCTATCAAAGGAAACAACGTGTGAACCTGCAAGGTAGAAGTCACCTTTAACATTGGTGTCAATTACAGCGATAACTTTCTTGTAATCAGAAAGCTTAATCTTGAAGGAATAATTAACTTCTGTAACCTGCCCGCGATAGCCTTCAAGCTTGCCTTCTACATAAACAAAGTCGCCAACCTTCAAATCAAAGCTGTCGTTGTAATATGCCCAGCCCATACCTCTGTGAGGGAAGTATACCTGAACAATAGATTTCTTGGGTTCTATAACGCCCTTGCAGACTTCCATTGGTACACTCTCTTCAGGTTCTTTGTTTATTCTCGTATTAAAGCCGATAGGATATTTCTTCATAATGTTTTAACCTCCCAGAAAGATTTCTTCTTTTCTTTATACTCATTCTAACAAATTGAGTGGGTGTTAAAACGGACAGTGTTTAATCAAAGTATAACATAATTTTTCAATTAAATCAATAGTTCAAACATAGTTCGCGCATATTTTGAAAATACCTATACAGACAGAGTAAGAATGAGACGCAAAAAATCCTGAAAGCCACTATTTAAGCGGTTTTCAGGATTTTTGTGTTCCCCATTTTTATACAGACCTATTCGAAAGATTTCGAAATTTGTAAAATCTCCGAAAGGCGCACAGTTACGCCACTTCAATATAAAAAGTTTCTATGTTGCTCTCACTGTATGTACACTGGACTTCGAAATCCCAAATACCTTCGCAGCATCCCGGACCGTGCTTTTGTTTTCTACGATATAATTTGCTAAGGTAACTGCTCTTTCTTCAATATACGCTTTCATGTTTCGCTCCCAATATATACAGGGTTTTAGTTTATTGTATGCGTGCTAGAAACAAAAAAGAACTGTGTCGTCTTTCACCTCTCTTTATCCATTCAGATCAAAATTCATTTTCAAAACACTAAAACTATTTTTATAATAAATCGAAGAAAATTAAGCTAATTTTTACACAATTTACATGTTGCATATAACGTTTATTTCCGTTTTGATTTTTGTTTTTTTTCACATAATAAGATTGCAGAACATTAAAATCTTTGAAAGGCAGGATGGAAAATGAAAGGAAAAATGCTGTTTGGTGCGATTGCATGCGGTGCAGTTTTGGGTTCAGCTGCTGCCGCAGCATTGGTTCCGTATTGTTCTAGTGCACAAACAAGAAAAAAAATGATGCGTTACAAAAAACGTATGGCGAGAACCGTCAGTTCTCTCATGGACACAGTGGCAGATTTAAGAAAATAACTCGATACAATGAGGGCACAGTTTTTCACATACTGTGCCCCTCTTTGTAAAAACTTTTCTATTGTATTTTAAAAATTTATATGATACAATGAGAGTAATCTAAAAAAAGAGGTCGACATCATGAGTAAAAAAATTTTAATTATTAGTTCCGAATATACTGGCAGAGGGCATAAAAGTATCACCGATGCACTTTGTGAGCAGTTTAATAAAATAAGCGATGTTGAGGTTTCCATTCTGGAAGGCTTCAGTATGCTGGGAAAAGTCGGCATTAAAATCAGCAAATCATACGGACCTTTGACCCGTATGTCAAAAAACGCGTGGAAGATGACCTGGAAATTTGTTCAGCACAACACGGAGACGGTTAACACTGCAGTTAAAACACTGATCAGCAAAAAGTTTGCAGACATCGTTGCAGATGAAAAGCCAGATGTAATTGTTTCCGTTCATCCTGTGTTTATTGGTTGCATTTTAGATGTAATGGAAAAGAAAAATATTAAAATTCCCTTTGTCAGCATGTATGCAGACCTGGTTTCCATATCAAATTTATGGACAGATCCTCGCGCAGATTACACTCTTTGTTATACGCGCGAGGCGGTTGACTATTCTCTAAAAATGGGAATCCCGGAGGAAAAAATCAAGTGTTTTTCTTTTCCTGTTCGCGAACGCTTCACTTACGGAAACCCAGTTGCCGGAAGTCAGCTCTTTAAGGCATCAAAAATTCCAACATTTTTGATCATGAGCGGTGGCGAGGGTTCCGGAAATATGCTTGATTTGTCCAGAATGCTTTTAAATAATTTTAACTGCAGAGTCAAGGTTCTCACCGGCAGAAATGAGACGCTCAGAGAGAAATTTGAAAAACATGAAAAGGAAATATACGGCGAACGAATTGATGTCTACGGATTTGTCGAAGCCATTGAAGAACTGATGCTCTCCAGTGATATTGCATTTATGCGCGGCAGTCCGAACACAATTTTGGAGGCGATTAATTGTTGTTTGCCTATGGTAATCACGGACGCATTACCGGGTCAGGAGGCAGGAAATCCGTATTATTTCGAGGACAACCAATTAGGATGCTTTGCACACGACCTCGAAGAGATTAAGAAAGTCGTAAAATCATTATTAGAGAATGATGCCCAGAGGCTAACGGAGATTCGTGAACATCAAAAATCATTTCGAAATCCCAATGCCGCAAAAGAAATTGTAGAATTTATCTTGTCCCTAGCATAAAAAAACAATCCGACTTTTAAGACGAAGTCGGATTGTTTTTTTATTTTAAAATATACCAAAACATTAAATTACAGATTAGGAAAAACAGATTTACCAGCGTAAACACAAGCAGGTATCGCCTTGCTTTCACATTCTCTTTGACAATTAACTTAAAGGATATGAGACTAGCCATTGATGCGATTATAGTTCCAAGCCCGCCCAGATTTGTTCCAATTAAAAGTGCAGATGCGTTATCTGTAAATCCGGATAGCAGAATTGCTGCAGGCACGTTGGAAAATATCTGGCTTGCCGCAACCGATACCAGTACTTCATTTCCTGCAATTGCTTTCTGCAAAAAAGCATTTACAATTGGAATCTCGCCCAAATTTCCAATAAAAACAAACAAAAACACAAAGGTAAGCAGCAAGCTGTAATCGACGCGCAAAAGCGTTTTTCTGTCATATACCAATACAAGTGCAACTGTGATAACAAGGGCTGCTATATACGAAAATGCGTGAAATACAGCTA
>JAZNIA010000120.1:0-2340 GCA_045577195.1 Congzhengia sp. | reverse complement strand
GATATACTTTTCCGATTTCAAACAAACGAACACTTTCTGTTTTAAAGTTTTCGTTTCTGGATGCAACCTCCATCATAGATGCCAGCGCAGTGGTTCTCATAACGGAGTTTTCAACACCTAAGGGATTTAAAATCTCCACTGTGTTGCGTCGTACATCGTCTGCTTTCATGTTCAGTTTATCGAAAATGTTGGGGTTTGTGAAACTAAATACGATGATTTCATGCATTCCACAACCAACCAACGTGTTTTTCACACGTTCTTCCATTTTCTGTTCATAGGTTTTTACACCCACAGTCGCCTCGCCGCTCATCAAGGTAGACGGAATCTTATCATAGCCGTAAATTCTGGCAACCTCTTCTGCAATATCGTTAAAGCACAATACGTCCGGACGGAAGCTGGGAACGGTAATCATGCCGTTTTCAATCACAAAACCCAAATCGGTCAATGCTTTCACCATAAAGTCTTCTGAAACCTCAAAACCAATAAAGCGGTTTATCTTTTCAGGCTCAAAGGGAATTGTCACAGGCTCAGGCTTTGTGCCATACACGTCAATCACGCCGTCAACCACTTCTCCGCAGCCAAGCATTTCTACCAGTTCGCAGGCACGAAGCACAGCGGGCATGGTATTTTCTGTGTCTAATCCTTTTTCGTATCTGGAGGAGCTTTCCGTTCTGAGTCCTAATTTTTTTGCGGTAATACGAACAGAAGAGCCCAAAAACGTTGCGGATTCAAATAAAACAGTTGTGGTATTTTCTCGAACCTCTGAATTTTCACCACCCATAACGCCTGCAACTGCGACTGGTTTTCTTCCGTCTCTGATCATCAGCATCGAACTGTCTAAGGTTCGCTCTTCACCGTCTAACGTGTTCATCTTCTCGCCGTCTTTTGCGCGGTCGACGATAATTTCATTTCCTTCTAAATAGGACATGTCAAACGCGTGCATTGGCTGACCGTATTCTAATAAAACGTAGTTTGTAATATCTACGATATTGTTAATGGAGCGAATGCCGCAAGACTGAAGCCGATCCACCATCCAGCGGGGCGAAGGACCGATTTTAACGTTCTTCACCATTTTTGCTGTGTAGCGTTTGCAAAGTGCCGGTTCCTTCACCGTTATCTTCATGTAGTTGTTAATATCGTCTCCAGAACCTTTTACCTCAGGGGTATGCAGATGAAACGGTCTTCCAAAGGTAACCGCTGTTTCTCTTGCTAAGCCGATTATGCTAAAGCAATCAGGACGGTTTGACGTAATTTCAAATTCCGCAACGGGATTGTCTAAGCCAAACACTTCTTTGATGTCTTTGCCAAGAGGCAAACCATCCTCTAAAATTAAAATGCCGTATTCAGCATCAGGGAAATCTTCTTTCGTCATGCCAATTTCTTCATAAGAGCAAAGCATACCGTTTGACTCAACGCCACGAAGCTTTCCTTTTTTAATTTTTGTACCGCCGGGAAGAAGTGCTCCGTCTTTCGCAACAGGAACGGTCTGCCCCGGTTTTACGTTATCTGCGCCAGTAACAATCTGGATCGTTTCCGTGCCAACATCTACCATGCAGATTTTCAGTTTATCTGCATCGGGGTGCTTTTCAACGCTTAAAAGTTTCCCCGTCACAACGTTTAAAATTTCGTCACCTAAATTTTCAATGCCCTCAACTTTAGAGCCGGACATAGTTAAGGCGTGGTTATACATTTGAGGCGTAATGTCCTCTATATCTGTATAATCAGAAAGCCAGCTAAGTGGTAATTTCATAATTTTTCACCTTTCTATTCTTAAATATTGATACTAAAATCAGAACTGTTTTAAGAAACGAACATCGTTATCGTATAAAAGACGCATATCATCAATATTCATTCTTCTCATTACGATACGTTCAAGGCCTAAGCCAAAGGCAAAGCCGCTGTAAACCTCAGGGTCAATGTTGCATCTTCTCAAAACATCTGGATGTACCATGCCTGCACCCAAAAGCTCGATAAAACCCTCGCTCTTGCATTCACGGCAACCTTTTCCGCCGCATACAAAGCAGGAAACATCAACTTCTGCACTGGGTTCTGTAAAGGGGAAATGGTGCGGACGCAGACGAATTTTTGCTTCCTTGCCATACAAAGACTGCAGGAACTGTTCAAGTGTTCCTTTTAAGTCTGCCATGGTGATTCCTTTGTCAACAACCAATCCCTCCACCTGATGGAATACCGGAGAATGCGTTGCGTCAACTGCGTCGCTTCTGTAAACACGGCCGGGTGCAATGATGCGAATCGGCGGTTTGCTTTGTTCCATCACGCGAACCTGAATCGGCGACGTCTGGGTACGCAGTACCACATTGTCGTCAACATAAAAGGTAT
>JAZNIA010000119.1:0-8852 GCA_045577195.1 Congzhengia sp. | reverse complement strand
AGTCGCATATTCTATTTTTCTCTAACGAATATTTTTCAATTCATCTTGATATTTTGAAAATAATGTGATAAAATGTAGAATATTTATATTGATATAAAGGAGGAAGTTTATTGCCCCATCAAAAAGTAAGAGAGTATATTTTTTTGCTTCTATGTCTTGTTATACTCTCACTGGCTCATTTATTGCCGGTTCTATTTTTGTCCGTCCTTTGTCTTGCTTTATCTTCCGGGATACTAGGATACCTAATGACGAAATATCACTACGGCTATGTTATAACTGCGCTTGGTTGTATATTTTTTGTATATTTGCTTTTTTCGGGCAATGTTCTCTCTGCACTTACTGTTTCATTATGCGGTTTAACCTTAGGGATTTCGTATAATTTAAAATACCCACCCACAAAAACGGTTTGCATTTGTGCAACAGTATATGTTTTAAACGTTGCGGTAAATATAAAATTAGCAGATTCTACAAGCCAAAATGCATTGGAAGAGGCAATTGCCGCTGCCGGAAACATATTAAAAGAATCCCTTGCTACAGTACAGGAAGCACAGATTCCGGAATCCGAAATCAACGCGATAATATCTCAGATCTCCGCTACAATTTTGCGGTGTATGCCTAGTTTTATTGTTATAATAAGCATCTGCTTTTCTCTGCTGTGCTTTTATATGTTCAAACGAATTTGTACGATGAAAAAAAATGATGTATCCTTTTTAACTCCATTCTCAAAGTGGCAGGCAGATAAAACCGTTAGCATTATTTATCTTGTATTGTTACTATTTACCCGTTTTCTGCCGGCAGGTACGTTATTTGGCGATGCGCTACAAAACATTACACTGATCATGACGTTTGTATTTTATGTTTTCGGTCTGTCCCTTTTGGAACATTTATTGAAAAGGTTCATAAAAGGTTCTGTGCTTCGTAAATTTTTGCTGATAATAATCTCAATGATTGCAATCCCTTTTATGGGAGTTCCATATTTTATACTGAGCATCGGTGGCGCTTTTGACAGTTTTGCAGATTACAGGCAAAAAAAGCTTTTTCGCAATTAAGCACTGTATTAGGAGTTGATTTTCTATGAAAAAAAACAACAAAAAAATTGAAAAATTGTATTTAACCGGACAAATATATATCTTCGTTTTTGTATTGCTTGGAATTATAATGATTTTTCACGATAACTATCGCATGTTCGGTATTCTTCAGCTATCCTTGTCTATGATACTGTTAATTGTGAATATGGTGTTAAAAATTTTCTCCCGTAAGCAACTCAATCATATAATTGAGCAAATCACAATGGAGGCGGGCGATACAAGTAGCAATGCTCTACTCTCCTTCCCGCTTGCTATTGTTCTTCTTGACGAAGAAGGAGACGTTAAATGGTATAATACAAATTTTCGGAATATTTTTCCCAGTCAGCAGCTAAGCAACAGCAATATTACAGATTTCTTTTCTGATTTTGACACGAATCTTTTACATGCGACAGAAGAAAATAACGGATTTGCCTGCCAGCTTAAAGTAGACGACAGCGTATTTAAAGCCATTGGTAACACCCCACGTGTATCTTCTGAAGGTCATTCTTTAACCCTGCTCTATTTAGATAATATTACAGAAGATGCCATGATTCACAAAAAATATACCAGTGAAAAGGTATTTGAGTGTTTGGTTTTTGTTGATAACTACGACGAACTCATGGAATCGACACCATCTGCATATGTTCCGCAGCTTCAGGCGCAGATTTATAAAGAAATCAATGACTGGACAGCCGAACACAACGGTATGCTGATTAAATATGAAAAAGACAAGTATTTCATTATTTTTCAATACAAACATTTGGAACAATTTATCAAAGGAAAATTTGAGATTTTAAATAAGATTCGCTCCATCAGCGAAAATAACACCATTCCTGCCACCATCAGTATTGGCATCGGTTTAAACGGTGCATCTCTTTCCGAAAATGATGCGTTTGCGAAAAATGCGATTAATATGGCATTAGGACGTGGCGGTGACCAAGCCGTTGTGAAGGACAGTGAGCAATTTCGATTCTATGGTGGATCTAATAAGGAACACGAAAAAAGTACGCGTGTAAAAGCACGCGTTGTAAGCTTTGCGCTGTCTGGCTTGATTAACAACGCTGAGAATGTAATTGTGTTAACGCACAAAAATGCAGACGCGGACGGATTTGGTGCTGCATGTGGCATTTACCGCATCTGTAGAATTCATAATACACCCGTAAATATCTGCATGGAAACCTATGACAAAACGGTTGCCAATATGCTTTCTCGCCTAGAAAATCTGGAAGAATACAACGATTTAATTATACCTGCAACACAGGCAGTCTTAAAGATTACAGCCAATACCTTGATTGTCATTGTTGATACTCACAAAACATCTCTTTTGGAGGCTCCTGCTCTTTTGAAACCTACCAAACAGATTGTTATTGTCGATCATCACAGAAGAAGCGCTGATTTTATTGAGCATACAGCGTTGGTATATCACGAACCATATGCATCCTCTGCATGCGAAATGGTAACTGAAATTTTACAGTATACCTCAAACAAGATGTCTTTAACAAAGCTAGAGGCCGAATCGCTTTATGCCGGTATGGTGATTGATACAAAAAACTTTACATTTAAAACCGGCGTCCGTACCTTTGAGGCTGCGTCTTTCCTAAGAAAACAAGGTGTGGATACCATTGCAGTAAAAACACTGTTTCAGCAGGACTTGCAGTCCTATATTAAACGTGGCGATATAATCAAGACATCTGAAATCGTTCGGGAAAATATTGCAATTAGTATTGCACCAAAATCGGTTGAGTCCACGCATATTATTGCCGCACAGGCAGCTGATGAACTTTTGAATGTAAAAGGAATCATTGCCTCCTTTGTCATTTTCCATTCCGGAGACGGTATCAGTATTAGCGGTCGTTCTCTCGGCGGCATTAACGTACAACTTATTTTAGAAAAACTGGGTGGCGGCGGTCACTTAACCATTGCAGGCGCTCAGCTATCTGGTATTACCGAACAAGAGGCAAAAGAACAATTAATCAATGCCATTGACGAATACTATTTGGAATCCGCAAACTAAGTGAAAGGAATAGATAAAATGAAAGTTATTTTAAAAGCAGATGTGAAAGGCCACGGTAAAAAGGGTGATTTGGTAACCGCGTCCGACGGATATGCAAAAAACTATTTGATTCCAAAGGGACTTGCCGTTGTTGCAGATAAAACAGCCATCAATGATTTGGAAAACAAAAAAAACGCAGATGCATTTCATAAAAATCAAGAAGAAATGCGTGCGAAAGAACTGGCAGACCAATTGGATGGCAAAAAAATTACATTCCGTATAAAAGCAGGTGACAACGGAAAACTATTTGGCTCCATCACTGCAAAGGATGTCGCAGAACAAATAAAAATGCAGCTTCATTTAGAAATTGACAAAAAGAAGGTTGCAATCCATGACGCAATTAAAGTGCTTGGCGTCACCAATGTTACTATAAAGGTTTACCCCGGTATTTCCGCCGATGTGAAGGTGGAAGTTCTCTCTTTGTAAAATTTGTACGAAAGGATTACCGCAAATGGACGTACTGAACGAAAATTTAATGGCATCAACCCCGCCTCACAATAAAGAAGCCGAACAGTCTGTTTTAGGAGCTATGATGATCGATCGCGACTGTGTCACAACTGCATTTGAACGACTGACAGAAGTAGACTTTTATATTGAAGCCAACAAAAAAATATTTCATGCGATGCAATCGCTATTTAACCGTAATGCGCCCATCGATTTGGTGACCCTTTCCGACGAGCTTTCCGACTCTGGCGTGTTAGAGGCTGTTGGTGGTATTCAATATCTTTCTTATCTAGCCACAACTCTGCCCACTACGGCAAACCTTGCACAACACATCGACATTGTTCGCGAAAAGGCGTTGCGTCGAAAGCTGATAGATACAGCAAACGAAATTATTTCAAAAAGCTATAGCGGAGACGCTTCCTCTCAGGAAGCCGCAGACAATGCACAGAAGCTTATTTTCGACGCCATGGAAGGCAGCAGCCATAGCGGCATGATACATATCCGTGATCTACTATTACAAACCCATGATAATTTAACCGATATGTATCAAAATAAAGGAAAACTCACCGGTGCACCCACGGGGTTTGAGGGATTAGACAAAGAACTGCATGGATTACAAAAATCAGATCTTGTTTTAGTTGCAGCACGACCGGCAATGGGTAAAACCAGCTTTGCACTAAACATGGCATCAAACGCAGCAATCCGCGGTAATGTTCCCGTTGCAATTTTCAGCTTAGAGATGTCCGGTGTGCAGCTTGTCTCCCGCTTAATTAGTTCTGAGATGTTAATTGACAGCAATCATCTAAGAAGCGGTGAATTAGAAGATGATGATTGGGAAAAAATTGCAGTTTCACTCAATACATTAGGTAATGCACCAATTTATATCAGTGACTCTACCAATATTACAATTTCTGATATTCGTGCCAGATGTCGAAGACTGAAGGCTGAAAAGGGTCTTGGTCTCATTGTAATTGACTATTTGCAATTGATGACAGGCACGCGTTCAGAAAGTCGTCAGCAAGAAGTTTCCGATATGTCCCGTTCTTTGAAAATTCTTGCAAAGGAATTAGATGTTCCGATTGTTACGCTCTCTCAGCTTTCCCGTGCACCTGACCAGAGAAAGGATGACCACAGACCGAAGCTGAGTGATTTGCGTGAATCCGGTGCAATTGAGCAGGACGCAGATATTGTATTATTCTTATATCGGGACGAGATTTATAATCCCGACACCGAACAAAAAAACATTGCCGAATGTATCATTGCCAAACACAGAAGCGGTTCAACCGGAACGGTGAAACTGGTTTGGGCAGGTCAATATACCAAGTTTATGAATTTAGACAATCAGCATTCTTAGACGCAGAAAGGCTTAGAACTACTTTATGAAAGATCGTTTTACAGAACAGGTGAAAACCGTAATTGAAGATTTTTCTTTAATTTCGCGCGGAGATTCCGTTTTGGTAGCGGTATCCGGCGGGGCGGATTCTGTTTGCCTGTTCCATGTATTAAACGATTTAAAAGACGCGTATGCTCTATCACTTTCCGTTGCTCATATAAATCACATGCTTCGCGGGAAAGAATCTGACAGAGATGCTGCATTCGTCAAATCACTATGTACACAATACGATTTGCCGCTGTATTCCTGTGATGTCAATGTACAAAGAATTGCAAAAGAACAAAAAATGACACTGGAGGAAGCCGGCAGAAAAGCGCGATATGATTTTTTTCTATCTTTAAAGAAAAAACATCGCATTGATAAAATTGCAACTGCACACAATAAAGATGACAATGCCGAAACCGTGTGTATGCGTTTTATGCGTGGAACCGGTATAAAAGGTCTATGCGGCATTCCCATTAAAGACAGTCGCGGCATAATCCGTCCGCTGCTTTATACAAGCCGCACGGAAATTGAATCATATCTTTCTATGCATTCATATCCTTATGTCACTGACAGTTCCAACAATTCTGACGACTATGCACGAAATATGGTACGGCACCGTTTAATACCTTATATTCTTTCAAACCATAACCCGAGCTTTGTCGATACTTTATGTGATAATTTGGAAAACTACGCAGAGGCAGAAGAATTTTTAACGCAATGCACAGAAACGTTATACCAAAGAATTGCAGAACCCACGGAATGCGGCATCAAGCTTTCGATTTTAAAACTGCGTGCAGAAGATAAATGTCTGATAAAGCGAATTATAATCAAGGCGATTTCCTCTGTCTGTGACGGATCGGTATCCAATAAAACCATCCAAAGGATTTACAAGGCAATATTTTGTGACAAAACTCAAACGATTTCGATAAATAGCAAACTGGTTGCACACATTGCATATGATACGCTCTATTTTGTAAAACAACAACCAAAGCAATCCTTTTCCATTTCGCTTACGGAAGGCATCAATGCCATACCGCACACAAATGATACAATTTTTATATCACGCGGAACAGAAAAAATCGATTATTCGGACAAAAATTCTATTTATCTAAAGGGAAACCTTCAAACGGAGAACTTTCGTATCCGTACCAGAAAGAACGGAGACCGGATTTTTTTAGGAAATTGCGGGCACAAAAAAGTAAAAGACGTGTTAATTGATGAGAAAATTCCGTCCTTCTTACGCGATGGTATCCCACTACTCTTTTATGAAAATGAACTAATCTGGATTTGCGGTATACGGGATAATCCCGCATATCGTGCCAAACCCGATGAAAACTATATTAAAATTACATACACAAAGGAGAAAGACAATGCATCAGGACATTCAGGAAATATTATATCAACCAAATGAAATAAAAGAAAAGATAAAAGAAATTGCTGCCGAGCTTGACAGCGTATATCAACACGATGAAGTAGTTATGGTATGCATTATGAAGGGCAGCGTTCCCTTTTTTGCTGATTTGGTTCGCGAAGTGCACTTCCCTGTTGTATTTGATTTTATGTGTGTTTCCAGCTACGGTACAAGTGCAACATCATCCGGCACCCTAAAGCTTACCTTAGATCTTCGATCGGATATTCAAGGTAAACACGTTGTAATCGTAGAGGACATATTAGACACTGGCAATACGCTTTATAACCTGCGTGATGCTTTGCTTGCCAGAAACCCGAAAAGCTTAAAATTCTGTTGTCTTCTGGATAAACCCTCCAGACGACTTCGAGACATCTCAGCAGATTTTAAAGGGTTTACCATACCGGATGCTTTTGTCGTAGGATACGGGTTAGACTATGCCGAGCAGTATCGCAACTTCCCTTACATAGGTATCTTAAAACCAGAAATTTATGAAAATCATTAACATAAAATGAATAATTTCTGTTCTGCCTTGTATTTTCGGGCACCTTATGTTAGACTATACTGAAACATAATATTAGGAGTGAATCTTTTTGAAAAAACATAACAAGCGAAGTTTCAGTGGAATCTGGTTCTATGTTGTATTGCTTGGAATCGTTCTGCTGATTTTTAGTGTTTTAAATTATAAACCGGGTGTACAGCAGATTTTGTACTCTGATCTCGTGCAACACATCAAAAACGGTGAAGTCTCCGAAATGATGATTGAAAACCAAACGGTTACAATTGCATTAAAAGGCGAACCGTCCGTGACGGACCCGAATGCAAATATTCGTACAGCCAGTATTCCTTCCATCGGTATTTTATACGCAAACGTCGGTGATGAAATACAAAGTCAGCTAAACGACGGAACACTCAAACTTGATACACCTGCACCCGAAGAGCTTCCTTGGTGGGTATCTTTTCTGCCCACGGTGTTTACCATTGGAATTTTTATTGTGTTCTGGATTTTTATCATGCGCCAGTCACAAGGTGGCGGAAAAGCAATGTCTTTTGGCAAAAGCACCGCTAAAATGACGCAGGGCAGTGAAACGCACGTCACCTTTAAAGATGTTGCCGGAGCTGATGAAGAAAAGGAAGAAATGGAAGAAATTGTAGATTTCTTGAGAGATTCCTCTAAATTTATAGAACTTGGTGCAAGAATACCCAAAGGTGTCCTCTTAGTAGGCCCTCCAGGAACAGGTAAAACGCTTTTAGCAAAAGCAATTGCGGGAGAGGCAAATGTTCCCTTCTTCTCCATCAGTGGTTCTGATTTTGTGGAAATGTTTGTCGGTGTCGGTGCATCACGTGTACGTGATTTGTTTGACCAGGCAAAAAAGAACGCACCCAGTATTATTTTTATTGACGAAATTGACGCCGTTGGTCGTCATAGAGGAGCAGGTCTTGGCGGCGGACACGACGAGCGTGAGCAAACGCTCAATCAGTTGCTTGTTGAAATGGATGGGTTTGGTGCGAACGAAGGAATCATTATTATTGCAGCCACCAACCGCCCTGATATTTTAGACCCCGCTCTGCTCCGCCCCGGTCGGTTTGATCGCCAGATTGTGGTAAATCCGCCTGATGCAAAAGGCAGAGAAGAAATTTTAAAAGTGCATTCCCGTGCAAAACCTTTGGCAAGCGATGTAGACTTGTCTGTTTTGGCAAAAACTACCTCCGGCTTTACAGGTGCAGATTTGGAAAATCTAATGAACGAGGCGGCTCTTTTATCTGCAAAAAAAGGCGAAAAGAAAATTTCTATGCAAAACATAGAAGATTCTGTCATTAAAGTGATTGCAGGTCCCGAAAAACGTTCAAAAGTAGTTTCCGAAAAAGAAAAGAAACTGGTGTCATACCACGAGGCAGGTCATGCTATCGTTATGCATCTTCTACCCCATTGTGACCCTGTACACGAAGTGTCCATTATTCAGCGCGGTCGTGCCGGTGGATATACACTTTCCCTCCCAAAAGAGGACAAAAGCTATGTTTCCAAAGGCGATATGCTGGATAACTTAGTAAGCCTTCTGGGTGGACGCGTAGCAGAACAGTTGGTGCTGGACGATATTTCTACCGGTGCTTCCAACGATATTGAGCGTGCAAGCAAAATTGCCCGCGATATGGTTACCAAATACGGTATGAGTGAAAAAATCGGTCCGATTTCCTTCCGTTCCGAAAGCGATGAGGTATTTCTTGGTATGAGTTACAACAATTCCCGTGACTATAGCGAATCATTAGCTTCCGAAATAGACGATGAGGTAAGACGAATTATCGATGAAGCTTACAACCGCTGCACACAGATTTTAACCGAGAATATGTCAAGACTTCATAACGTGGCAAATGCTTTATTTGAGCGTGAGAAAATTGACGGCGATGAATTTGTTGCTCTTTTTGAAATGCAAAATGTGAAACAAGAAGAATCATCTGAAGATACAGGTATAAATGAATAAAAAATACGGTAAGCCGATTGGC
>JAZNIA010000118.1:0-9878 GCA_045577195.1 Congzhengia sp. | reverse complement strand
AAAATGTGGAAATGTCCAAAATGTGAAACGATTAACAACAATGAATACTGTATTGTGTGTGGCGAAAAGCAACCGCCGCAGGAGCAGACTGTACAAACTCCAAAGCAGGATACGCAAATACCGCAGCAAAGTGCGCAGGAGCCTTTTGAACCACTAGAATCTATACCGGAAATGTATACAGAGTCTCAGCAAAAGCCAAAGGGACGCGGACTGCTCATTGCCTGCATTTCGATTATTGCAGTCAGCGTAATTGCGATTACGGTAGGTGTGACGATTCTCATTACGGGTAGCATAGGTGGTGAACAAGACCGCGCACGTGTAACACCGTCGGCAACACCGACGCAGACAGCATCACCTTCGCCTGCGGCAAATTTGCATAAGCTCTATGAAAATCGGGAAGCATTTGCAAAAACGGTGCGTCAGCAGTTAAACATTCCCGAATATGCGCAAATAACCTATCAGGTTTCAGATGCGTATTTCTGGGAAGCAGGAAACATGGAAGTTGCAAGCGTCAGCTTTTATGAGAACGGCGTTTTAGTTGCAAGCGCAGATTGTGATACGACCACGGGAAGCCTTGTCCGCTCAATTTTGAACTACATGCCTCCCGTAACGCCAACGCCGACACCGGTTGCGACGCCGGAACCGGAATCTGTGACAGTAGGCAGCACAAGTGTTGACGACATTGAGCATTATATATCATCTTATGTCAGAAAACGGTATGATGCAATCAACGATTCCCTTGGCATGTACACAAAAACCGAGGAAAATGGCGTAACTTGCTGGCACGACGGCAAGGGATGCGCAAAAAAAACGTATTCAAACGGATTAGACGGATACAGTATGTCAAGAGAGTATTATTACGATACAGACAATGGCAATATGATATTTGCGTTTCTGTATGACGGCACAACGGAATACAGGCTGTATTTTAACGGCACGCAACTGGTACGCTATATCGACCCTGAAAAGAAGGAATACAACAATCCGACCATGGAAAAGGCTTTGGAACTGGCAAGACTTGCATTGTCTGAAGCATACGAGTCGTAGAAAAAACACGCGAAGAATTCATATTCTTCGCGTGTTTTTTATTGACGAATTGTAAAAAGATTGGTATAATTAATACGGTAAGTCTTGCAAGGCAAGTCTTTTCGACTACGTCAACGATGTGCTATGCACATCCCGTGTTATTGACGGCTGCGTAAAAATGCTCTTGCAAGCAAGCGTTTTTACTTATGGTTCCTATCAGTGACAGGTTTTGACAAAACAAAAGATAAAATGTAAAAAATGTGCAAGGGGTATCCATCATGAAACGATTGATAAAACGGTTATTTACCCTGATGCTGATCGCAGTACTTTGTTTTGGCGCATATGTGATAACAGCGGGCTATGTGCTGTATCAGGAGGCAACAAAGTATCGTAGCGTGACAGAAGAGATTTCGGCAATCCGTGCAAACGGACATTACACAACACTGGACAAAATTCCTGATATTTATGAAAACGCTGTGGTTGCAACGGAAGACCACCGTTTTTACATCCATGGCGGCATCGATTTTATATCAATGGGACGTGCATTGGTGGAAAATGTAAAAGAAAAGGAGTTTTCCCAGGGCGGAAGCACGATTACACAGCAGCTCGCAAAAAATATGTTCTTTACCAATGAGAAAAAGCTGGCACGAAAGGTTGCAGAGCTTTTTGTGGTTCATGAGCTGGAGCGCGATTATACAAAAGATGATATATTGGAGCTTTACATAAACACAGTGTACTATGGCAGCGGTTATTACTGTATTTATGATGCCGCAAAAGGATATTTTTACTGTGAGCCAAAATCCCTTTCCGATTACCAGTGTACCATGCTGGCGGGCGTGCCAAATGCGCCTTCTGTTTACGCACCTACGCGAAACAATGACCTTGTGCAAAAACGACATGAGCACGTTTTGAGCCGCATGGTTAAGTGTAAATTTATTACGGAGTCGGAAAAACAGGAAATTTTGAGCGAAAGAAAAATAGAAGCTGTAGGCAATTACAGCGGTAAGGAGAGTTTAGAATGATAAAACGGGTTACAGCAATTGTGTTGATGATGATAATTTGTCTTGTGCCATTTGGTGTATGCGCCGTCTCAAACGATGCATATATGGGATTTTCTGTGGGCGAAGACTGGTATGTTTTTTCCAAAAACATGACTGATACGGCACTTTTGGAAACATTTGAACTGACGGCGGAGGAAGTGAATGAAGCGCTTTTAAACTCTGATTGTGAGCATTTTATTACGAATCTTGAGAAAAATATAAAAATCTATGTCAAGGTTAAGAAAAATGCAGTTTCCGATGAATTTTATAATATTTTGGAAACAGAAGATCAAATGATAACGGATCATCTGGACAGAATATTAAAAGATGGATTTTCTGTTGACGGGTTTTCCTATGATCCCATGGCGGTCACCGTAACGGAATACCCGCAGATGAAGTTTATTACCGTTCCGGGAACAGTACAATATGAATCGAACAATCAGGGTATGGTGGTTGGTTTTACCTTTGTTAACGGAAACGGCATTGCATTTATTATGCATCTCGACCACGCGATGATCAGTGAAGAACACATGGGTATCTTTTCTGAACTTGCAAGCTCTGTTTCCTTTACGCAGATTAAGGAAAAGGGCGAGGCAGTAACAGAAGAAACAGCGCAAGAAGCGTCTGTGCCGAGCGCAATCGGGTATATCGGGGGCGGCTTTGCAGCACTTTTGCTAACGGCACTGCTCTTATTTCTGATTTCGCGCATGAGAAAAAGCGGAAAGAGCTGAAATAGATGAAAACAGAAATTAAATTACTAGACCAATTGATACATGACCGCAAGCTGCCAAAGGACGCGTGGCTTGCGGTTTTTGCACAGGCAGATGCGCTAAAGAAACCGTTATTTCAAATGGCGAGTGATACGCGCGATGCGGTGTATGGGAAAAAAGTGTTTGTCCGCGGCTTGATTGAAATTTCAAACTACTGCAGAAATGACTGTTACTATTGCGGCATTCGTCGTTCCAATCAAAAAGCTATGCGCTACCGACTGACAAAAGAAGATATTCTAACGTGCTGTGAGGAAGGCTATGACCTCGGATTTCGCACCTTTGTTATGCAAGGCGGGGAGGACGCTTATTATACCGACGATTTATTGTGTGGTATCATCCATACAATCAAAGAACGGTATCCTGAATGCGCGGTGACCTTATCCCTTGGAGAAAAGGAACGCAAAAGCTACGAACGATTCTATAAGGCGGGTGCAGACCGCTATCTTCTGCGCCACGAAACCGCTTCCTGTGCGCATTATCAAAAGCTTCATCCAAAATCACTTACTTTAGAAAACCGCAAACGGTGCCTTTTTGACTTAAAGGACATCGGGTATCAGGTAGGATGCGGGATGATGATTGGCTCGCCCTATCAGACGGATACTGATTTGGTGGAGGATATGTTGTTTTTGCAGGAGTTTAAGCCTCACATGGTGGGGATTGGTCCCTTTATTTCGCATCAGGATACACCTTTTGCCAATGAACAAAACGGGAGTGTCGATAAAACGCTTTTTGTGCTGGCGTTGACAAGACTCCTTTTGCCAAATGTATTGCTTCCCGCCACCACGGCGCTTGGAACACTGGACGAAAACGGACGGGAAAAGGCGGTGCTTGCAGGCGCAAATGTAGTTATGCCAAACCTTTCTCCCCTTAGCGTCCGAAAAAAATATATGCTCTATGACAATAAAATCAGCACAGGTGACGAGGCGGCGGAATCTTTGACGTCGCTGAAAAACCGCATGGACACAATCGGATACAAAATTGTGACAGAGCGTGGAGATTACCGCGGCTTCGTTCGAAAATAAAAAGGGGCTGTAGCAAAATCATTTGCTATAGCTCCTTTCATATCTTAGATGCTATTTCGTTTTCATCATTGCGGGTAAAAGCTTTACGGCAATGTTGTAGCCGTATGTCACATCGGGTGCCCATTTTCCGCCGAGCTGCTCGGTGTATTTTACCGTGCCGCGCCAGGTAAGGGTGTTCAGTACATAATAGCGGTCATGAGGTGTGCCGACCGGCTCTGTGCCGACGTAGGCAGAAATGTGATTAAAATGCGCCCGTACGCCATCATCGGGCGTTGCAAAGGTTTCGTGATCCTCGGGCTTGTCTCCCGTGGGATTTTTTATTTTAATGCCCGCCCAGTTGTTCTGTTCGGGTTTTACCTGACCGGTGTATTTTCCGTAGCCGGTTTCCTTTGCGGCTTGTGCATAGAGAATCTCAGGACGGATTCCGGTAATCTCGCCGTATTTCCAATAAATGTCCGCAATGTCAATAAAGCGCTGATGTGCGCCGGAGTTCTCAGCCCAGCGTTTTGCCTGCGCAAGAGAAACCTGAGGATCTCCGAGCATCGGTGTTCTGGTGATAAACAAATCCTGTGAGTTGCGTTCTTTATACTGAATCGCACGGTAAAGAAGCACAGCTGCCTCTGCACGGGTCACGTTGCCTTTGGGGCGAATTAAACCGTCAGAACCCTTCACGATTCCACGTTCTGCCGCAATCGCGATAGACGTTGTGATAGCGGGAGTAATGTCTTTGTAATCGGTGAAGTTTGTGGTCAGCACGTTTTTGTCCAGAAGGTTTTTGTCAGCGGAAATGCCGAGCGCAGAAACAATGGCATAGGCGCATTTTTCTCTGGTATAGTTCTCAGCGGGGTGAAAGCTTTCTGAACCATAGCTGTCATCAAACAAATAATTTTTCGCAGTAACAATATAGTCTTTCGACCAACGGTTGTCCGCTATATCCTGAAAGCCTGCATCTGCCCCCTCAATCAGTTCAATGTCTAGCGCCAAAACTAGCATTTTGGAAAACTGTTCTTTTGTGACGGGGGAGGAGGGAGCAAAGGTTTTGCCGTCCATTCCGCTTAAAACACCGCGATCAACCAACTCGTCAATGGCGTCTGTTGCCCAGGAATAGTTTTGATCCACATCGGTAAACGAGTTTGCTGAGTTTCCTGTAATCGGCTGCAGATTCATTGCAAGAAACAATGCGACAACCAACGCTAAGTAAATGATTTTTTTTTGCATAAACATCCCGCTTTCTGGTGAAATTATCAAGGCTCGTACTAACAATATAGTACAATCGGACAGAAATATTCCGATAAAACTACTTCCTATTATAACAGCATGTTAAAAAAAATGCAAGCAAGAAAGTTTTTTTGGAAAAATTTAAAAAACTACTTGACAAGCGCTCTAAATACTGGTATAATAGTCAAGGTCGGTGAGCGAAAGGAAACGCGGGTGTAGTTCAATGGCTAGAATCCCAGCCTTCCAAGCTGGTCGTGTGGGTTCGATTCCCATCACCCGCTCCACCATATTTATGTAAGCGCCTGTAGCTCAGTTGGATAGAGCAACTGCCTTCTAAGCAGTGGGTCAGGAGTTCGAATCTCTTCAGGCGCGCCACTTACGCGCCGCGAACGCGCTTTCATCTGGTGGGTATAGCTCAGTTGGTTAGAGCGCTAGATTGTGGCTCTAGAGGTCGTCGGTTCGACTCCGATTATCCACCCCAAATTAACCCGCAGCTCGTATAATTGTTGCATGTTTAGGCAAACTAGTCTAAATAGTGGATTGGGATGTCGCCAAGTTGGTAAGGCACCGGATTCTGATTCCGGCATTTCGTAGGTTCGAGTCCTGCCATCCCAGCCAACCTTTTTTATTGGGCTGTAGCCAAGTGGTAAGGCACTAGATTTTGATTCTGGCATTTCGTAGGTTCGAGTCCTGCCAGCCCAGCCATTTTTTTAAAAACCAAATATGATCCATTAGCTCAGTTGGCAGAGCACTTGACTTTTAATCAAGGTGTCCGGAGTTCGAATCTCCGATGGATCACCAGGAAAAACGACTTGTTGTAACAAGTCGTTTTTTCAATGGAATTTATTTTGCTTTACAGATAGTTTACTTCCGTCAATTGCCGGTGTCCGTTCTTGACAAGCTGCAGATTTTGTGGTATATTGTAGTCAATGTTTTTATAATTTGGAGGATGAGTTTATGACAGAACAAAAAAGGAGCAGTTTTACCGGTAAAATCGGTTTTGTGCTTGCGGCGGCTGGGTCTGCTGTTGGCTTGGGAAACATTTGGAGATTTCCTTATTTAGCAGCAAAATACGGCGGCGGTATTTTTCTTTTGGTGTATATTATTTTAGCAGTAACCTTTGGTTTTGCGTTGATGGTCGGTGAAATTGCATTGGGTAGGAAAACCGGTCTGAGCGCAATCGGGGCTTTCCGCAAGCTGAATCAAAAATTCTCGTTTGTCGGCGTTCTGGCATCTCTGGTACCGGCAATTATTCTGCCGTACTATTCTGTAATAGGCGGTTGGGTAACAAAATATTTGTTCGCATTCCTAACCGGAGGCGCAGGTGATACAGCGACAGATGCATATTTTGGAGGCTTTATCTCGCAGGCGACAGAACCAATCATATGTTTTTTCATATTCATTGGAATTACAGCACTGATAGTACTCTTTGGCGTAGAGAAGGGCATTGAAAAGGTTAGCAAGGTTATGATGCCTGTCTTGGTCGCAATTTCTATTTTTATTGCGATATATACACTGTTTATGCCCGGCGCAATGGAGGGTCTGCTTTATTATATCAAACCCAATTTTGCAGACTTTAATGTGAAAACCGTTTTGGCCGCCATGGGACAGTTATTTTACTCGATGTCATTGTCCATGGGTATTATGATCACATACGGCTCCTATATGAAAAAGGATGTCAATTTAGAATCATCTGTTAAGCAGATTGAACTGTTTGACACCGGTATTGCCTTTTTGGCAGGTCTTATGATTGTTCCTGCAGCGTTTGCGTTTTCAAATGGTGATCCTGCAATGCTGGGCAAAGGACCCAGTCTGATGTTTGTTGTGCTGCCGAAGATTTTTCAGAATATGTTTGGCGGTACGGCAATTGGTATTTTGTTCTTTATTTTGGTGCTTCTGGCGGCACTGACTTCGTCCATTTCTCTGATGGAAACTGTTGTTTCCATTGTGTGCGATAAATTTAAGCTGAATCGAAAACCGGCTTGCCTTATCGTGTTTATCGGCTCAGTACTGCTCGGCCTTTTATCTACGCTGGGCTATGGCGTATGGAGCGATGTCACCATTATCGGCATGCAGTTTTTAGACTTCTTTGACTTTATCAGTAACAGTGTTATGATGCCGGTTGTTGCACTTGTAACCAGTATCTTTATCGGTTATGTGATTAAGCCGCAGGCGATTATTGAAGAGGTAGAACTTTCCTCTCAATTTAAACGGAAAAACTTATTTACAGTTGTGATTAAGTATGTTGCACCGGTTTGTATTGTTCTGATTTTGGTATCCTCTGTATTAGATGTTTTTGGCGTGTTCAAAATTTAAGTTTAAATAAAGCAAAAACGGTCTGTTCCAAGAAAGGGAACAGACCGTTTTTTGTTGACACAGAAAACATAAAATGGTAAAATATAAAGATAAAGGATGTGAAGAAAATGAAAATTTCAACACTTTTGAAGACAGACCGTCCAACGCTTTCGTTTGAAGTGTTCCCGCCGAAAACGTGGGACGCATATGAAAGCGTTAAGACGACAACAGAGGAGATCGCACAGCTTTCTCCTGATTTTATGAGCGTGACCTACGGCGCGGGTGGCGGAACATCGCAGACTTCAGCCTCCATTGCCGATAACATCATGACACGGTATCATACAACAATGCTGGCACATTTAACATGTGTGTCATCTACAAAACAGCAGGTGAAATTGTATTTAGAACAGCTTAAATCCATCGGCGTTGAAAACATTTTGGCACTGCGCGGCGATGTCCCGAAGGAGGGCATTGAAAAGCAGGAATATCGCTTTGCATCGGAATTGATTTCCGACATTAAGGCAGCGGGCGACTTCTGTATTGGCGGCGCGTGTTACCCTGAGGGGCATCCGGAGTCAGGCACACAGAAGGAAGATATTCGCCACCTAAAAGAAAAGGTGGACATGGGTTGCGACTTTTTAACAACACAGATGTTTTTTGATAATAATATCTTATATAACTTCTTGTACAAAATCCGCGAAGCGGGTATTACTGTGCCAGTAGTAGCAGGCATTATGCCGGTTACAAACGGCAACCAAATTGCCCGAATCTGCCAGCTTTCCGGAACCTATCTTCCGCAGCGGTTTAAGTCTATTGTGGACCGGTTCGGCACCAATCCGGCAGCGATGAAACAGGCGGGTATTGCCTATGCCACGGACCAGATTATAGACCTTTTGGCAAACGGCGTGAAAAATATTCATGTTTATACCATGAATAAGCCCGATGTGGCAGCAAAAATCAAAGAAAATTTATCGGAGATATTGGTGTGATATACATAGAAACCGCAACGGCAGACGAGATTATTTTGGATCAGAATGAGGTTCTTCGCTATTTGGGATATGGGAAAGATGTGCCTGAAGAGCAAATGAGAAAATTCATTATTGAAATTACAGAGGAGGTAAGAGGTGCGATAGATGCACGTGCCTGCTGTGATTTCATGTCAGTTGATGTTGCGGAAAAAACAGTGGATTTTGGACACTTCCGTGTTGCGTCGGACAAGCTTTCCAAAAATCTTGCGGGTTGCGAGCGTGTGCTTATCTTTGCTGCAACGGTGGGTGTAAAACTTGACAGAATCATTCATAAATACAGCAGTCTTTCTCCTGCAAAGGCGGTGGTAGCGCAAGCGGTAGGAGCGTGCGCCATTGAGAGCTTTTGTGATTTGCTGATTCAAAGGATCGGCGGGCAGCTTAATAAAAACGGTGCATATTTAAGACCGCGTTTTAGTCCCGGATATGGTGACTTTTCTTTGCAATACCAACGTGACATCATTGGAATTTTGCAGGCAGAACGCCGCATTGGAATATCTTTAACGGAGGGACTTTTGATGGTGCCCTCAAAATCTGTAACGGCAGTAGCGGGTATCAGCCGCGAGCGGACGGAATGTGAAGTACATGGCTGCGAGAGTTGCGAGAATCGGGAAAACTGCAGTTATGCGAGAGGATGAGACGATTGAATATCAGAGAAAAAATAAAGCAGGATATTGTATATTTTGATGGTGGTATGGGGACACTGCTTCAGTCTATGGGGCTGCTGACGGGAGAGCTTCCCGAGCAGTGGGGCATGACACACCCTGATAAAATTATTGCAGCCCACAGTGCGTATCTTCAGGCAGGGAGCGATGTGATTTCCACCAATACCTTTGGGGCAAACCGTTTGAAATTTCCCGGCAAAAGCCACGGCACACCGGATTTGGTTACTGTTGTACAAAATGCCGTGATGTGCGCACAGACTGCAATTCAAAAGACCGGCGGAAAGAAACGCTATCTTGCACTCGACATCGGTCCTACGGGAAAGCTTTTAAAGCCTTTGGGTGATTTAGACTTTGAAGAGGCTGTCGATATTTTTGCGCAAACTATAAAAATTGGTGCACAAATGGGCGTGGACTTGATTCTGATTGAAACGATGAATGATAGCTTAGAAACCAAGGCAGCAGTTCTGGCGGCAAAGGAAAATTGTGATTTACCAGTGTTTGTCACCAATACCTACGATGAACACGGCAAGCTGATGACGGGAGCAGACGTTTCAGCTATGGTTGCCATGCTGGAGGGCCTGAAAGTAGATGCATTGGGCGTAAACTGTGGATTAGGTCCTGATAAATTGGAGCATGTGGTAAAGGAGCTGACCGAATGCGCCTCCGTTCCCGTTTTGGTAACGCCGAATGCAGGGCTACCGCGTTTTGACGGCGAAAAAACCTCCTATGACGTTGCGCCGGAAGAATTTGCGATGAAAATGGCAGACTTTGTACAGTATGGCGTACACGGCCTGGGTGGCTGCTGCGGCACAACGCC